>CAZDFY010000036.1:0-30165 GCA_964504785.1 uncultured Sediminispirochaeta sp.
GTCCCAAACTCAGTCTAAAACTCAGTCGGAAAAACAGGGGGTATCCAAAGAGCAGACCGAAGAGAAGTCGAAGGTTTTTCTTGAGAAACCGGGGATGAAGATTGATCTTGGAGCAATAGCAAAGGGGTATGCCGCAGATCAAATTATGGAATATCTCACATCTAAAGGTGTTGGATATGGTATTGTGAACCTTGGTGGAAATGTATACGCCTTTGGTAAAAAATTTTCCAGCTCAGAGTGGAAAATTGGAATACAATCACCGGAGGATGAAAGAGGGCGTTATATAGGCATCCTTCAGCTTGTTGATAAGGCGGTGGTTACTTCCGGTAAATACGAGCGCTATTTTGTGGAGGATGGAGTAAGGTACCACCACATTCTCAGTACTAAAGACGGATTTCCGGTGGAAAACGGTATCGCCAGTGTTTCCATTATTTCCTCAGATGCCACCGAGGCGGATGCCTTATCTACTCTCGTATTCGGTTTTGGTTTAGAGAAGGGCTTGAGGTTTACCGAAGAAAGAGAGGGAGTAGAGGCAATTTTTGTTACTGAAGAGAATACGGTGTTTACCACATCGGGGCTGCGTTCCTCTTTTAAGCTTACCGATAAAAATTTTAGGCGCGGAGAGAGCAAAGAGGTATTGAACGGCGACTAAAATGTCTAAAGGCATGTCTGCAGGGGCCAATTAACTGAAGTGCACTGAAACCGGAGGGAGCAGATTTTCGAGTGAACGCCTCCGTACGCTCATATTGTGATGCAGCCCTAGTTGCTTCCAGGAGAGATCGTATGCAAGGCCCATTAGCTGTTGATAGTACAGCACCGGCATTGTGTGAGAACCGGAAAAGGCCTCCAGGTTTGCATGGCAAAGGGGGCAGGGGGTTATCATCAAATCAGCACCAAAAGATTCTGCCTCCGATAAAATAGTATCTACAAGTGAGGCCGAGGTGTGCGGCTGATATAAAGAGGAGTGGAATCCGCAGCACTGAGTTTTTTTCGGATAAGAGACCGGTGTTGCCCCAAGATCCCCTATAATAGTTTCCAGACTTGTAGGTGACCAGGGACTTTCGTTTCCAGTAGAGCTTTTTTGTATTTCCCTGGGGCTAAAAAGATGGCATCCGTAAAAGGGAGCTACCCTTAAACCGGTAAGCGGGCGTACTACATGCCTTCTGATTTCACTTCGCCCGATATCTTCCAAAAGCACATACAGAAAATTTCTGGGGCGGCTTGTACCTTGAAATCTACGTTTCTGTGATCGTAAACGCAGATTTATTTGACGTTTGACCTCGGGGTCGTTGGTTAAACGGTGATGGGCTTCAGAAAGGACATACTGGCAGGTGTTGCAGATGCTTACCATATCCAACTGGAGTCGTTCAGCGTAGGTGAAATTTCTCGCATTTAGAAGAAGGGCTTGAAAAGGATTTTTGTCCTGTAGATGGGCCCCTCCACAGCAGGAGACTTTGTCCAACTCAATTAATTCAATGTTCAAATGTGTGGCAATAGTGTGTACCGATTTAAGAAGTTCCGGTTCAGCCATCTTTGGATTGCAACCTGGATAAAGAGCGTAACGTTTCATTGACTGTCCCTCATCAACTTTCTGATTTGCTTGTAGCCTTTGCTTCGAGGCTTAAATGGGTTCAGCACAACCTTTCCATGAAAAAGCATTCGTATGCCGCGAATCGCCATCTTTATAAAACCAATCCTCAGGGCAAACAACGCCAAGGGGAGTTCATTTAACATCCCGTTCAGCAGGAGGTCAAGCTGGAACCCCTTGGTATGACGTATACGGCTTCCGGAAGTGTATTGTGAACTGAGAATAACTTGCGAGTGGAGACGGCTTATTTTTGAAAAGGGATCGATATGCTTAGGACATACTTCCGTGCACTTCAAACATTTAATGCATTCCCATACTCCCTCTTGAGGTTGGAATACAACTTCTAAACGATCCGATTGTGTATCCCTGGGATCATTGATAAAGCGGAAAGCCTTTGTAAGTGCCGCTGGACCGAGGAAGCTTGGTTGTACCGATATAACAGGGCAGACATAGTAGCAGGCCCCGCATTGAATACAATAGTCGGCATCACCTATTGATGCGCTGCTTGAATCGAAAAAAAGAGTTTCCCCTTGAATAGAAGACCCTTGAAGGGAAGACTGGGGTCCACTGTGTTGTTGTGGAGTAAGAAAGGGCGAGATTTTGTCATGTTTCTTCCAAAATTCATCCATATCTATGACTAAATCGTGGATAATCTTTTCTGTGTCTATCGGTGTAACCGTAAGGGTCGGGCCGAATTCATCAATAAGCTCGTGTACCGGTGTACGGCATGCTAAAATCGGTTTTCCGTTCACCTTTACCGCGCAGGAACCGCAAATTCCGTGTCGGCATGAGCGTCTGTAGGAAAAAGTAGAATCTCTATCAGTTTTAATTCTATTAAAGAGATCTAATAGCTGGTCGTTTCGTCGGTACTCTAACACATATTCTGTAAAATGTGGGGTTTTATCTGTATACGGATCAAATCGTTGTATCAAAAGGGTTGCTTTTTCTACTTTATTAGCCATAACGCTCCTCCGGAGCGAAAGAACCGCTCAAGACCGGATTATAATGAATGCTTCCTTTATTTTCCTTGAAACAGAAAACTGAATGGTTCCGCCAGTTTTTATCATCCCGATGGGGAAAATCGGAACGGTAATGAGCGCCACGACTCTCCTTTCTTGCAAGGGCACTTTCAACAATAGCGCTTGAATAGAGTAGCATATTTTCAAACTCCAGGGCCTCTTGTAACTCAGTATTGTAAAAGGGGGTAATATCCTGCACCCGGCACCGGCGGAACTCTCCTGCTAAATGATATATAGTTTCGCGGGCTATGCTCATATCATCGGCGGACCTAAAAATACCGGACCTTCTCATCATTTCGTTACGTAGGCGATCTCTCAGTTCAAAAAAACCTAGGGATTTTTCGGAAAGATAGAGGCTTTGGAGTCGTTCCAATGAGAAACTGGCTTCATGCTCTCCATCCTTGGCCGAGGGAGTATATTTATTTAAAAGTGCGTCTTCTGCTGCACTTCTGCCTGCCCGACGACCATACACTATCGCCTCAAGCAGTGAATTACCACCAAGACGATTGGCACCGTGAACACTTACGCAGGCACATTCTCCGGCGGCATAGAGACCACGAACTAAAGAGTTTATGTCTTTTTTAACCTGGGCCCGGGTATCTGTTGGAATACCTCCCATGGAGTAGTGTGCTGTCGGTGCAATACGTATAGGTTCCTCTATCATATTTTCGCCCTGTAAGGTGAGAGCAAGGTCATACAATTCCGGAAGCCGGGAATGAATATGCGGCGCTCCTAAATGGCGTACGTCCAAATATATACCGTCTTTTCTAGGACCGACACCGCGTCCTTCACGAATTTCCGTTTCACAGGCCCGGCTTACAATATCACGGGGGGCAAGTTCCAACTTATGTGGGGCGTAATTCTGCATAAAGCGTTCACCCTCCGAGTTTAGCAGTATGCCTCCCTCGCCCCGGGCGGCCTCGGAGATAAGGATGCCGGAATCCGCCAAACCGGTTGGATGGAATTGAACAAATTCCATATCCTGAAGCGATAGGCCGGCCCTTATAATCATGCCAAGGGTATCCCCGGTATTCGCATAGGCGTTTGATGTGCGAGAGAATGCTCGTCCGTAACCGCCTCCAGCTAAGATAACTTCAGCTCCAATAAAAACATGAATACTGGAGTTCACCAGGTTCATTGCGGTTAAGCCGTAGGCTGTTTGTTCTGCAGGGTTGTACAGTAGATCAAGGGCATACCACTCACTACGAAACTCTACACCGTAAAAAAGAGCTTCCTCATACATTGTGTTCAAGCAGACCAAGCCGGTACGGTCTTTCACAAAGCAGGTACGTGGGTAACTTTGGGCCCCAAAGGGACGCTGTGCTATCATACCGTCTTCAGTTCGATTGAAAAGGGCCCCTCGTTTATCAAGGTGCTGAATGATTCGGGGTGCGGAGTTACACAAAATATCGACTGCATCCTGGTCAGCGAGGTAGTCACTGCCAATAATAGTATCTTTTATGTGCGACCTTGGAGTGTCATAATAGAGAGCGGCGTTTATTCCCCCCTGAGCTGCTCCAGAATGGCTTCGCAAGGGATGTACTTTACTTAAAACTAGGGTACGAAGACCGCGCTTTTTTGTTTCGATTGCAGCTGAAATACCGGCTAATCCGGCTCCAAGTACTATCACATCCCACTGTTCTACTGTAGTGTGCATCGATTGGTTCTCCTAAAAAATCGGATGGTCCTGCTCAATGCGCTGAGCGACCAACTCGGAGCCTATCATCGCCATCGGCATGCCAATGCCCGGTTGTGTGTAGTGACCGCCATAATACAAATTGGACACTTTTCGATTGATATGGGAGGGACGAAAAATTGCGGTTTGAAAAAGCGTATGTGCAAGCCCGAGGGCTGTGCCGTAGGCAAGATTATTGTTCTCCTTAAAGTCCCTTTGGGTGTAGATCTGCTGTACTTCAATACTGCCTCTAATGTCCGTGCCTAGTAATATTTCAATATCCGATAAGATTTTTTGTGAATACTTTTGTCGAAGCTTGTTTGTATCCTCAAGATAAGGAGATACGGGGACTAGGATAAACAATGTTTCTCCGTAATCGGGGGCAAGGTTTTGATCTGTCCGGCTGGGACAGCCGATATAGTAGCTTGGGTCATCCGGCCAGGAGGGGGAATCGAAAATTTCGGTAAAGTTATAATCCCAGTCCTGGGCAAAATAGAAATTATGGTGGGCGAGTTGGGGGAGCTTTTTATTAATGCCCAAATATATTAAAAAAGTAGAAGGGGCAATTACCCTGCGCTTCCAATAGGCATCTCTATAATTTCGACAGCCCGGATCAAGTAGTTCATGTTCTACATGCTGGTAATCAGGAGTTGCAAGAACGATGTCTCCAAAAATAAATTTATTGCCCACCGCCACCCCGTGGGCACGATTTCCCTCTACTGCTATTTCATCAACCCTGTGATTTAGAAAAAAACGGACCCCTCTGTCAAGGCAATTACTGTAGAGTGCTTCTATAAAAGTACCAATTCCACCCTCGGGAAATCGAATGCCCTGGGTAAGGTCTACATGCCCCATTAGAGAATAAAGGGCAGGCGTTTTTTTAGGGCTGGAGCCGAGAAAAACCGTGTTGAATTCCAGTATCTTACGGGCCTTATCGCTTGTAAAAAAGCGCCGGACATAATTATCTAATTTAGAAAAGGCGTTCAGCTTTAGACCGTTTTTGATTATAACAGGATCAATAAAATCAGTCGGTTTGATATAATCCTTATATAAAAAATGGTTTAAGGCAATATCGTATTTTTGTGAGGCTTCCTTGAGGTAACGGATAAGCTTATTACCGCCCTCCGGTTCAAAGCTGTCAAAAACAGCTTTATTGTGGCTTATATCGCGGGTAATATCAACTACATCATCCTTGGAAAAAAACACCCGATATGACGGGTCTAAATCGTATAGGGTATAATTTTGCTCAATTGAGCTGTCGACCAGTTGAAAATAGCGTTCGAAAACCTCGGGCATAAGGTACCATGTGGGCCCCATGTCGAAGGTATACCCGGAATTCTGATAGACCCGGGCAACCCCGCCGGGGCGGTCGTTCATATCAACAATTTTTACTTCATACCCTCGGTCTGCCAGCAAAAGCCCGGTAGCCATACCATGAATACCGGCGCCGATGATTAAAACGGTTTTATTTTTCACAAGTTATAGTGTAGTTTTATCTACTGAATTATTCAATATTTCGCCGTTATTAATATTTTCTTTGAAGGAGATAAGAAGTAAACTGCTTCAAAGAATCCTGCGCGTTCCCAGGAGGAAGCAGGTGGATGGAGTGTAATGCTTTATCCGTATATGAATGCGCCACTGTTCGGGCACGTTCTATTCCATGTAATTCCTTTGTAGTGGAGATGATCTGTTTTAATCGTCGTCCGTTTTTCGGTCTACGGGATAGCTTCTTCTCTAATGAACCGCTGTCCCGCTGCAGCGCATACAATAGGGGTAAATTTACAATACCCTGCCGTATGTCGGTACCTGTCCCCTTTCCTGTACCATCCGATCGGTCTGAGAAATCAAGTATATCATCAATAATCTGAAACCCGGCACCGAGATTATAACCGATCTTTTTTAAACGATGGGTACAGCGTTCATCTACAGTGCTTTCGTGGGCCCCTACATACGCGGAAAGTGCGAAGAGGGCAGCGGTTTTTCCCATTATCCGGCGGTGATATTCTTTGAAATTGGTAGTGTAGAAAGTAAAATTATTATGTTGTCGTATTTCACTTTCACAGATCGAGTTCACAATACCTGCAATGTATCGTCCTGTTTCTATATCAGTGTATTGTGATGCGAGTTGAAAGCTTCGAGTGAACAGAAAATCACCAAGCAATACCGCGGTTCGCGGATCAAAACGACTATGTAATGTGGGTATACCACGTCTTGTTGGAGCCTGATCGATAATATCATCATGAACGAGGGTTGCCATATGGAGCAGCTCTACTGCAGCGGCCAATCGAAATACCTTCTCTTTTTCAACCGAACCAAATTGGGCAGAGATTAAAAGAAGAGCGGGCCTCAACATTTTTCCTGTGTTTTTAACTAAATCGCTCAGAGCATCCCGTATGAAAGGGGTGCTGTCGTCGAGCTGATTGAGTATCACAGAGTGGACCTGTTGGAGGTCCTCACTTATATGTATGTCTTGATACAGGGTATCAATCATTCAAGTTCCTTTACCAGTAATAATTTGAAAGCACCGTTGCTCCTGGGCGGGTATCCTAGTAGTGTAATAAAATACCCGCCAAAGAGGATTAAAACCGGTCAATTATTTTTTTATTACCGGCTCGTCATCGTAGAGATGGGTTTTTTGGGCCAATTTCGTGCTGTTCCACTGATGTTTTAACCACGGCATAACCCAATGATCAAGGCCAAAACCGCGACCAGCCCCGCCGAGCATCACAATTGATACCATAATATACCATAATAGCTCGGGGTTTCCCCATCCTGAAGCAATAAACATGATGCTGAATCCAATTGAAACTAGAGCGGCGGGAAAGGTGAAAAGCCCACCGATTAAGGCGAGTCCGATCGCAACCTGTCCCAGTACTACCGCCGACTGCATGAGGAATGCAAGTAGAGGAGAGGCGCTTAGCACTGTTTCAGCAAACCAGGTATACACACCGAGAGCTTCAATAAGCGGCTCGCCATATTGGCTTGCTGCTTCCGCTGCTCCTTCCGCTGCTGCTTCTGTTGCCGCTGCTGTAGTGTCTGCGGCTGCACCAGTTGCAGCGCTGCCGGCATCTGCAGCCTCCCCGAAACTTACACCGGGTAGTTTAATTGCTCCGGTCCATACATTTGCCAACCCCTCTTCACCGGGATTGATCCACCCTTCGGAAATATGTTTGATCCCCTCGTAAAGCCATTTTCCACCCAGGAACAAACGTAGGGGCACCGCCCAATACACCGGAATTTTGTAGGCCAAATGTTCTCCGATAAAGGATCGGCGTTCTTTAATAGTAAAAAACTCATGTTGCAGATAACCCCATACCGCATTTATTCCCGCGATACCGAATAAGTAGTGAAGATTGATAAGGTGTTTCATAGCCATGGCGAACATGCCCGACATCGATAATCCGACTACATGGGCAACTCCATAGCGTCCTCCAATACTCACCATAAAACCGTGGTAGTTAGGTTTGAATTTTTTCTTTTTTTTCTCTTCAATATCCGCAATAATATTTTCTCCGGCAATTTCGCCGGTCTGCAATGCGGTTTCTACAATCTGGGGTACTACCTTTTCGTTTTCAAGATACCAAATGATATCACCCACCAAATACACATTGGAATGATCAACCGATTTCATCTCTTCATCAACAAGAATTCGGCCCCGCTCACCAACTATGTATCGCTCTTCTTCATCAAGACGACAGCCGGACATCCCGTGGATACCTTCAGAGGATGCATAGGAACATTCACCCTTCGCTGTTTGCCCCTTGGTAAGAGGAATTCTAGCGGTAAACTCAGATCCGTGGATACCACAGGTCCAGATAAAGGTGTCGGCATCGATACTGCGGTCATCTGTTAAGTATACCGAACCTTCATCGGCACCGATAACAGGAGCTTCAGTCATTATTTCAGCTCCCTTCTTGAGAAGGTAACGCTCTGCTTTATTCTGCATTTTAGGCGGAAGGATAGGAAGAATAGTATCAAGGGCTTCAACAATTATGACCCGTACTTCATGCTTTTTGAGATGATACTTTCTACAGAGGGTGTGTTTTCGTTCTAAAATTTCACCGGCCAGTTCAACTCCGGTAAAACCGGCGCCTGCTATCACAAATGTGAGCATACGGCGACGTTTTTCTTCGTCCGGTTCACGTGCGGCTTCCATAAATCGATCTTCAATATGGTTACGCAGTCGGATTGCATCATCGAAGGACCATATCGTAAATGAGTTTTCCTGTACACCGGGAATGTCAAAAAATTCCGGCTCACCACCGGCACCGATTACAAGATAGTCGTACCGATAGCTCTTAAGGTCGGACTTAAGAATATTGTTATCGAAATCGATGTCTGTAATTGTATCAGTGACCAGTTTTACATTGGTGCCGCCGAAAATACGTTGAAAACTTACTTGCACAGAGTCAGGCTCCACCCTTGAACCGGCAACTTCGTGTAGTTCAGTCATGAGAGTGTGGAAGGGGTTTTTATCTATGAGTGTTATTTCTACGCTCGGGTCTTTTTTATACTTCTTGTATAGTTTCTTTGTAGCGGCAATTCCACCGTAGCCGCCACCTAGGACAATAATTTTTTTCTTTGACATAAAAGCTCCTTGAATTCATTAATGCTATTGTTTTCACAATAACAAGCCGTACTCTAACAAAAATAATAACTTACTATTATAATCATAAAAAACTTATTTGATTATGTCAATTTATAATATAAAAAATTAGAAATATTATTTATTTGTATTGTAGTTGACATACTATCCTTACTATTTTTATAATAGTAATATATACATTAGTAAACAAGGAAGGTATGTATGCGTAAGATTAGTTTAATTTTATCGATTATGCTGGCGCTATCAATGTTGTTTTTTATCGGGTGCGGGCAGGACGAAGCCGCCTCTCCCGCTGAAACCGAAAACAGTGAGAGCAGCGAAGAAAAAGCAATGAGCAGCGGCGACGGGTATGAAGATGGTTTTTACTTTGCCCAGGAAGACGGCTTTAGTGAAAAAACCGGATGGAAGTACATGGCACTCTTGAGGGTTGAAGACGGCGAGATCGTTGAGGCCACTTGGGAGGGTGCACACAGAAATGCCGGCACCTCCAAGAAAACCCAGTCTAAGGCCGGAGAATACGGTATGGTTGAGCATGGGGATGCCCAGGCATACTGGTTTGAGCAGGCCGAGAAGGTAGAGGAAAAACTCCTCGAAACTCAAGACCCTGCAACAATTGAGTATGACGAAGACGGATATACTGATGCTATATCCGGAGTTTCAATTCACATAAACGAGTTCGTCGGGCTTGCTGAAGAGGCGCTTGCCGAAGGACCTGTCGGCCGTGGAATGTATGAGGACGGAGCCTATCACGCCGAACTAGATGAGTTCAGCCATGGATGGAAAGACTACGTTGATTTGACGGTAATAGGCGGCTATATTGTCGCTGCCCACTGGAACGCGTATCCGGAAGAGGGTGAGATGCACAAATATGAATATTCCAAAGAGGGTAAGTACGGAATGGTTGAAAACGGCGGTGCTCAAGCCCAATGGTGGGAACAGGTCGATAAAGCCGAAGCCTATCTGCTTGAAATCCAGGATCCGAGCAAGATCGAATATACCTCCGAAGAGGGGCATGTTGACTCGATCTCCGGAGTGTCGATCCATGTAAAAGAGCTGTTCAGTCTGGCTGAAGAAGCATTGAAGGAAGCCAAATAAGGTAACACTTCATAAGATTTTTTGGAGGTTGTATGAGAACAACTCATGCAACCTCCATTATTTTTTTTCAACCACAATACGCCCTTTGCCGCTGCGCTTTGCCTGATACATATATTGATCGATGGCCACCATTCGCTCATCTACATTCGCAGCAACCGGAACGGTACCTACACCCATTGAGCAATTTATGTGCAACTTTGTAGATTCGCATTGTACTTCTATTTCCTGTATTCGTTGTAAGAGAGCATTCGCCGAGGAGTGAGCAGTTTCTATATCACAACCGAATAGAATAACAGCAAACTCATCTCCCCCCAGTCGTACTAGGTAATCACTTTTACGAATATTCTGGATAAGCGTATTCGCTACTTCTTTTAACATTTGATCACCAACATGATGGCCGTAGGTGTCGTTAATCGCTTTAAAATCATCAAGATCTAAAATTATTATTGAGAATTTTTCGGGTCTTAATTTCTTTAACACGGTAAAGGCTTTTCTGTTGAGGGCACCGGTAAGAGGGTCATGCATCGATTCCTGATACACCGCATCCGCCCATTGTTCCATCTTTACAAGTTGTGTGTAATACTCCGCCATTTCATTGATAAAAGCAAAAGTCAACGTGAGCAGAAACACAGATATTCCGATATAAGATAACACCAGAGTACCGCTTCCGTTAATTATCTGGACCACATCTCGAAGGGCCAGAATTGTTAAAAAGGTTAAACCGAAAATAATAAGCCTGCTGCGATTGTCTGTGTCCCGACGATGCAGATGGGATGCATGCATTAGTACAATGTAGGGAATCAAAGAGAGGTTCGCATACTTATATACTTCGCGTACTTGAAAAATATCGCTTGGATATAAAATAATTACACACAAGCTTACTAATGGTAAGAGCATTACAATTTTTGAACTCACGCTTAATTTTCGGTTTTGGTACCCGAAGAAACCGGGTATAGAAAAGAGAATTGCAATGTAGAGCCCCGAGAGGGGGATTTTCTTAAATATATAGTAGTCGTAAGGTAATAGCGGAATAAAGAGGTAATCGATCAAGTAGATTGCCAGCCCCAGTAATGCGAATGCCAGCAGGATCCTGTGCTTATTTTCCGTTTCAATTGTGCGGGCAGTGATGACAAAAATCAAGGATAGCACTAAAAGGGCACCAATAACAAAGGCTGTGCCGTGGTTGTTGAAAAAAATAAGAAGTATGCTTTGCAGGGGAAGTGTACTGCCCTCGTGAAAGTAGGGCACAAAGGAAATACCAAGCTCATAGAGTGCATAGGCACGAATAGTAATAGTGTGTGGCCCTTTTTCAATAGTTTCCGGGAGAGTAAAGGTATGGGGGGTATTCCAGCGATTTGTGCGGCCCCTATGCATATCACCGACTCTGCCTACCAACTGTGAGTTAATATATACCGAAAAAGCGTTCGCGCTAATCTGAGGTACTACCAATACAGGCTTCTTGATATCCCGGGGCAGAGTAAAGGTAGTGGTGAGCGTATAGATACCTGAATCAAACTCCTCGCTGCTTTTTGCGGTGCTGTAAAAGGGTATTGAATAGGTTTCGCTTTTGTTATATTCGGTATGGGATACAGACCATTCTCCGTGTATCGGTAATGAATTCGAAGGGACTCCGTAAATAAAATAGGCAGCTTGTATAGTGGCCGCTGCAATTACAAAAGCAGCAGCGTAAAAGAGCACTCCCCTGTTAAACACTTTAAAAACGCCCATGGTACACCTATATTACATGAAGCTCTATTGAATCTTCATTGAAGCTCTGGAAAAAGAGTTTTAACCGCCCCACGATTACGGGGATTAATAAAATTTTTACCCTCTTCAGTATACATATACTCAATTAAATCCTGATGGGCCTGAACTATTTTGTACCTGACCATCTTCATTGTGGAGTTGATCATTTTATTCTCCTCCGTGAAGGCTTCGCTCAGGACCTGAAAAGTAGCGGGTAACCATACATTGGGAAACATATTCCGGTAATTCTCTTCCTGCTGAAAGGAAAAGAGGGCTGTATTGAGTTCATATAAAAGCTGATCAGCATCTGTAACAGTACGAGTGTCTATCACCTCCTTTACATTTTGATAATCCGGGACAATAAGCGCCGATGTGTAGTGATTATGATCGTTATACAACATTACCTGCTTTATTAAATCGGTAGAATTCGTAATTGTTTCTTCTATACCCTCGGGGGAGTATTTTTCTCCGTCCGGAGCAATGAGAAGGGCCTTTGCACGGCCTACCACCACCAAAAAGCCGTCTTCATCAAAATACCCGAGATCTCCGGTATACAGCCACCCATCTTTTATAGTCTCTTCTGTGGCGGCGCTATTTTTATAGTAGCCCTTCATTACGTTCTCCCCTTGAATAACGATCTCGCCACGCTCGCCGACGGCCGCTTCACCTCCGTTTTCATTAATTATTTTGCAGTCTATGCCGGCAGCCACTCGTCCGGAACTCCCGAATTTGTGGATCTCCGGAAGGTTCGACGAGATAACCGGAGCTGCTTCGGTAAGGCCGTATCCTTGGTAGATAGGTACACCTATAGCGTTAAAAAACTCCTGCTGCTTTACATCAAGGAGGGCTCCCCCTCCTACGCAAAAGCGGATACGGCGGCCGAAAATACTGCGGACCTGACGAAAAATTAAGAGATCAATCAGTTTGTAAGGTAAAAAGGAGACTAGGCGGTCAGAGATAGGGGGACGGTTGTATCCATTACCGTGATATTTTATGGCATTTTTTACCCCCCAATTAAACAGAATTTGAATAATCTTTCCTTTATCTTTGATTCCGGATTTAATCTTTTTCATAAAATTTCCAGTAAGAGCCGGCACAGTGAGCAAAAATGTAGGATTAGTTTCTACCAGATTTACCGGAATATTTCTAAGAATAGCCATTCCCCCGCCGCGGGCGTCGACAAAGTACAATGAAATCCCGCGAAAAAGGGCCGCATAAATACCGACGGTATGAGCAAAGGAGTGGTCGCAGGGCAGAATAATGAGTGTGTGAAAGGAGGCGCGTGGAACATCGAACATTTCCACAGAATCTTTACAATTGGAATAATAGTTGAGATGGGTCAACATTATCCCCTTCGGATTACCGGTAGTGCCGGAGGTATAAGAGATAGTAACTACATCATCCTCTTGTGTAGTATCTTCAATGTTCTGTAGATGTGCTTCATAATCATCCAGCGATCGGTACCCTTCAAGAAGGAGGTCATTGAAAAGCTCAATTTGTGGAGCGACCGAATCATCTACAATTGAACGAAGCTCAGTTATATCCGCACCATCCGCGTCGATTACCAGCAAAAGCACTTTTTTCATCTTGAATTGAGGGTATATCTTGGCAATTTTTGGAAGCATGTTTTTTGAAACCAGTAGTGCCTTTGCCTCGGAATGATTGATACGGAAGGGAATTTCATCGGGAAGAAGTTTTATTGACAGGGGGACAGAGATGCATCCGGCAAAAAGTGTTCCCAGTTCACCTATAACCCAATCGGAGCTTCCCTCCGCAAAAAGAGCGATAGTGTTGTTTTTTTGAAAGCCTCTGCTCAATAGGGCCGCTGCAAAGGCACGAGAATCTCGCTCTACATCCTGAAAGGTTTTTTCCATCCACCCGTCATCAGTTTTCTTCGCCACATAGGTGACATCCTTAAACTCTTCAGAAGCCCGTCGTAAAGCTGATAGTACTGTTTTTTTCATAATGTATCCCTTGTTTCGGTGTAAAAATACGCATGTATCGAAGCAGCTGTTTTGAGGATATAATAGAATGATGAATCAAGCAAGTTCAGAGACTCTAATTCTATTATTATACCGTACAAAATGAAAATAGCGGCAAGGGTGGGCTTCTTTGCTCTTTATTTATGGGAGCTGTTTTTACTTGGAAATAGAGGATCGGTATGCTACAGTATTTTCATACAACCAATAAAAAATTTGGAGGGGTACTAGTATGAATTTCATGGAACTAGTAACAAAGAATAGAAGTTACAGAAGATTTGATGAAAGTGTTAAAATTACCGAGGATGATCTAAAACCGTGTATAGAAGCTGCTCGAAGATCACCAAGCGGTGCGAATTTGCAGCCCTTGAGATATCATTTATCAATAGAAAAAAAGGAAGTAGAAAAACTTTTTCCCCTATTAAAATGGGCCGGTTATTTGTCGGATTGGGACGGTCCTGAAGAAGGTGAACGCCCGGTGGCATACGTCACTGTACTACGGGATACTGAAGTGAAGGATGTTACCTCTAAAACGGATGCGGGAATTGCCATGCAGTCTCTACTTCTGAGTGCAGTTGAAAAGGGGTTTGGAGGATGTGTTTTTGCTTCCATCAATCGTAAAGAGTGGGCTAAAATCATTGAAGCAGGAGATAGATATGAGATTATGTATGTAGTTGCTCTTGGTATGCCGGTGGAAGAAGTGACTATAGAAGATGCAATAGACAAGGACGATATAAAATACTATCGAGATGAAAACCGGGTGCACCATGTGCCGAAGCGGACAATTTCCGATTTGCTTGTATAGAAATTTAACTAAGTAAAACTACTCAAATTTAAAAAAGTTCGAATTTTTTGGGGAAAAATTATTGATATAGAATTACTGAATAGTATAGGATTGCATTGTCAATAAAGACGTAAATATTTATTTGTAAATATTAATGTAGTATATACTACATTTGGGGTAAAAATATGACTTATAGAAAAACAAAATTCGCAGCTCTCTTTGTATTTCTTTTATGCACTTTACTATCCACAGCAGCCCAAACAGAGGATGGTGCTCCGAAAGCGGTTGAAGTGAAAGTCGCTACGATAAAATCTATGGATCTGTATCGCAGTGTTTTCTACGGAAGCCGACTGCGCCCAAGGGATCGATATATCCAGAGGGCACCGATTTCAGGGACCCTTGAAACTATACAGGTTTCCCCCGGCGAAGGGGTAAGGGAGGGGCAAGTTATCGGTACAGTTCGTCGCGATCTGTCGGGTCGAAACTATAAATCGGTTGAAATTATAGCGGGGCAAAGAGGTACGGTTGCGGAATTTGACATACAACGCGGCGATCCTGTTCAGGAAAATCAAGAGCTTATCGTTATACTGGATACCTCGGCATTGCGCGCACATCTGTGGGTAAGCGATAAGGATATTCCGGAAATTCGTATCGGGGATACCGCGGTTGTATTTGAAAAGGGAGTTGAAACGGGACACACCGGAAAAATAATTGCTGTACCGCCGGAACCTGATTATGACAGCGGCCTTTTTAAAGTGGAAGTTCAGTTTGAACCGCCGGCGGGATTATTTGTTGGGAAATTTATCCGCATCGAACTCAGGAAGGACCCGTATAGCGGTTTTGCAGTATCGAGTGAGCATATAGAAAGAAAATACGGAAAAGACCACCTATTCATAGTTACCGACGGTGTTGTTGAACTGAGAGAAGTACAGACCGGAGCACATTATGATCAACTGGTGTCTATCGAAAGCGGCGTGAAAGCTGGAGAGCACTATGTGATATCCGCCGGCCGAAGGATAAGCGATGGGACCACTGTGAAAATTGCCGGAACTCCTGGTTCTGAGGGTGGAGAATAAAAGATGCTTGAACTCTTTTTTCGCAAACGACGCGGTTTGTTTCTGCTCATAGCCTTGGGAGTAGCCGCCGGCATAGTTTTGGTACTACAGCTTCCGATAAAACTCTATCCGAATACCATGAAGCCTATTATCGGAATAAATATATCCCATCCTGGGTTTACCGCAGCCGATTTCCGTGAACAGTACGGAAACACCCTAGACGGAGCAGTTTCAGGAATTCAGGATATAGAAAGAATACAAGCTAACTATATGAACGGTCGGACAAGAATTCGTGTCGACTTTAAGTGGGACCTTACCTACGATGAAGCCCGAAATCGTACGGAAAATGCAATGGCCACTATTAAAAACTCTCTGCCCGATGATAGTCGCAATTACAGTGTAAGAAATTGGACGGGAGAGAATTCAGGATATATGGCTGTAGCGGTAACCAGTGAACAGTTGGAACCGGAAGCACTCTATTCGCTGCTGGAGTCGTCCCTTAAACCTAAACTGGACAAGGTAGAGGATGCCGAGTCGGTTGAACTTATGAACATCCGGGACCTTATTACGAAGGTAGAACTTCATGAGGATGAGCTGCTGGCGAGGGGGCTGATGCTTGATGAAGTAGTGCAGGCGGTCCGCCGCGGGTACCAGCCCGAACCGGTGGGCTCCTTCTCAAGTGGAAGAGACCGTTACGATGTCCGTCTGAAAAAGGGAATCGACAGTATTTTTGATATAGGGAATATAAAAGTCTCCCGACGAGGGGGAAGGGATATCCATCTTAGAGATATCTCCAATGTTACGGTAGAATACGGTCTCCCAACTACTATATTTCGGGTAGATGGAAACCAGTCGATAATGATTTTTGCGTTGCCAAAAAGCGACGGTAACATCAAGGAGATGTCCGAGGATGTTCGCAGGGCTATTGAAGAGGCCTCCCTTACTCTACCGGAGCATGTGAACTTTCGATACATGATTGATCCGGCGGAGTTTATCAACCAGGCGATAATGAACGTGCTGCGAGCGGCGCTGATTGGTGCGGCTTTGGCGGTATTCTGTGTGTTAATCTTACTTGGAGAGGGGAAAAACACCCTTCTCATTGCCCTTTCAATACCCCTGTCGATAACCCTCAGCTTTATATTGATGTATTTATTCGACCTTACCATCAACCTGATTAGTCTTAGCGGCCTGACCCTTTCAGTTGGTATGATAATAGACTCTTCAATAGTGGTGATGGAAAATATACATCGACACAGGTTTTACCGCACTGGAGAGTATGAGGACATAGGTTTAAAGCAGCTAATTGTTCATTCAATCAAGGAGATTCGCTGGGCAATTATCGCCAGTACCCTTACCAGCGTACTGGTGTTTTTGCCGCTGTCCTTTACCGCACCGCTGACAAACGCCCTACTGGGAGATCTTGCCCGGGCGGTGGTATTTGCCCTGATCTGTTCGCTGTTGGTCGCATTGCTGGTAGTGCCGGTGCTGGCATACTATCTTTTCCGCAAAAGCTACAAGCTTGGTACCGACCGGCAGGGAGGGCTGGCCCGTTTTTCAGAGGCCCTGATGGATCATCTTCGGAGGGGCTACCGGCAACTGCTGCGGCGTATTCTTACCTCAAAAATAGCAATGGCAGGGGTACTATTGTTTTCTTTCGGTATTTTGGCGTATGCCTTAATTCAAATTGTTCCACAGATTCAACGTGAGATAATCGCAAAACCCGAAAGCGATAAAATAATTCTTTTTGCCCGAAATCATACCTCCCAAACAAAAGAGGAAATGCTTGAGAAGCTGGCGCCGATTGAAGAGAGTATTATGGAGAACCACGGCGAAAAGATTAAGAGCCTCTTCGCACAGATAAATAGGAGTAACAGCGGCGGATTCATCATCAGTCTCACCTCGAGCCGCTATACTGAAGAAGTAAAAGAGGCGTTGGAGGAGGAGTATCAATCGGGAACTGAAATGCATTTCAGTGTTATGCCCTGGGACCCGGCGGAGCTGCCCCTACCGAGGACCCTTGATCTTAACTTTCACATCAGCGGTCCCAACCCTCAGACAATATTGCAACAAACCGAAAAAGCGGCTGATCTTGTTCGCGACCTTGATATCTACCGTAATGTGTGGACCGATCCCTCCACCGGTGAGGCCAACGAGATTATTCTCACCTCAAGGCCCGACACTCAGTCGGTCTATTCCACCTCAAGGCTCCTTTCTATTGCCCGCACTTTACTGGTTGGGTCCTCGGCCATAGAAATGAATCACGAAGGGAGGGCGGTAGAAGTTCGAATCGCCTTTCCCGAGGGTACCATCTCCAGCACGGAGGACTTCCAGAATTTTCTTGTTCCCTACCGCGAGGGGGCAGTACCCTTGAAACACTTTTTTGATGCACGGGTGGAAAAAAATGTCCAGGAAATAGTAACTGTCGATGGAGAAGAAACCTATAGCGTAATGGCAATTATGGATCGAGGGGAGCCGCAATTTCGCCGGGGCGAATACGAACAACAGGTCCGCACCATATTACAGGAAAACTTAGAGCTCCCGTCGGGTTATGCACTGGTGTTTGAGGATACCCAGGAGGAACTTAATACTAATGTGAAGTCACTTCTCTATGCACTTGGTATCAGCCTGGCCCTAATTTACATCCTCCTCGGCATTCAGTTTAACTCACTACGGACCCCCCTGGTGGTGATGACCGCCGTACCCTTGGGGTTTATCGGTGTTATTTTTAGTCTACACATTTTCGGCTCAACCCTTAGCCTCAACTCTATGCTCGGCACCATCCTTTTGGGAGGGATAGCGGTAAATAATTCAATCATAATGATAGATTTTTACTTTCAGGAACTGCAGCGTGACGGAAATCGTCTGGAAGCACTTATCCGTACCGCCGGCCTGCGGCTTCCACCGATTCTCATCACCATGCTTACAACCGTTCTTGGCATGCTCCCGATCGCCCTTGCAATCGGCGACGGTACCAACATTATTCAGCCCCTCGGAATCGCCGTGTCCGGAGGACTGTCGGTCTCAACCCTGTTTACTCTGTTCGTAGTGCCGACTATCCTCTATCTGTTCAAAGTCGGGGGAACCCAGGAGAGCGAGTATGAATAAAAATTTTTATGGAAGTTTGTTTCTGATTTTGCTGGTTTTTGCAGTAACGCCTATATCGGCCCAGAGTTTAGACGGCGGAGCCGCCGGCGATAGTGTCGATGGCGGATCAGGCGGCATCGGGGAGAGCGGTGCGCCCCTCGTACTGGGCCCCGCCGAAGCCTTTGAGCGGGCCTATCACCATGACCTTTCCCGGTGGCAGAGAAGCCGTGGATTAGAATTGTCCGAACAGAAGCGGCGCCGGCGCTACCTGCAGTTGTTGCCCCGGCTCGAGGCCGAAGCCGTGCTGTCGAGCCGCGAGCTGGTGCCCAGCCAGTGGCAGGGCGACTTCAACGCCGGTCTCAGTCTCACCTTTAACGCCTCCAGTATTGCGGAAGTCCAGGCTGCAGAACTCGGTTACGATGCGGCTGCCGCCGGACTGGCCGCCTACCGCCGCGAGTACCGGGCCGAAGTATACCGCAGCTACTACAATCTGCTTCTGCTTCAGGAAGAGCTGGCACTGCAGAAGAGGCAGCTCGAATCAGCTCGGGCGCGCCTTGCAACCCTCCGTTACGATTTCGAGGATGGCCGAATTTCCGAGTACGAGCTCCTCAGTGCCCAGCTGAGCGTGCAGGAACAGGAGCCGAAACTGGAGGCAACACAGATCGAGTACCGCAGCGCCCTCCACAGATTCAAACTGGAGCTTGGGCTGAAGAAAGAACAAAGGGTAGAACTGAACGGGTCTTTGAAGGTTGTCCCCTTTGAGGTACCCCCGGCCGAGGCTATTATTTCCGATCTGACGGAGAGCCCCGGAATAGCAGCCCAAGAGGTTGAAATAGCCCGAAAGCGGCTGAATGCCCGCATGGTTCACACAAGGTTTTTACCACAGCTCTCACTGTCGCTGACCCGCGGAGCAGTCAACGGCTTTCAAGGGGAGGGCTTTACAGAATACGACTCTTCCCAGTACGCCCTCAGTTTGAGTTTTACCTTCAACGACCTGCTGCCGGGATCGGAGTACCGTAGTGCCCGCCATAGCGCCGAAACTCAGCTGGAGTTGGCCCTGCGAAGCCTGGACCGGAGTCTGCAGGACCGCCGAACCGTGGTGGAAGAGACCGTCGCCAAGCTGCAGAAGGTGAGCCGTGATATCGAAGCCGCCGAGCTTCGGATGGAGCTGGCCGAACGTTTTTACGATATTGCCCAGACAGAGTACGAGAACGGCCGTCGCGACCTGCTGGAGGTTGAAGAGGCGGAGCTTCAGCGCGGCGAGGCGCGGTTGAATCTGTTGAACCGGTATTACAATCGGATAGACCTGCTGATCACTCTGGCCCGCTTTTCAGCCCAGAGCGGTGGGTAATTCGGCCGCGACGGGGATTGATTCCATAGCCCCGGCCCTGGATACCGTAATCGCGGCGGCGGCGCTGGCCCGCTGCATGGCTGCGGCGGGCTCGGCTCCCCGGAGGCGGGCGGCCAGGTAGTAGCCGAGGAATGTATCGCCGGCGGCGGTGGTGTCGACTACCGGAGCCTCCACAATAGGTGCATGGACCGGCCTCTGACCAGCACGGGCAAAGTAGGCCCCCTGCCGGCCGGCGGTCAGGACAATATCCGTGGAGTCGTATTCGGCGGCCAGTTGACGAATAATTGCCTCGATGGCCGCGTTCCCGGCCGCGGTGGCAGCCCCGGAAAGTCCGGCCGCTTCGGTCTCGTTGACGATGAGGGTATCCACGAGCTCCAGGGGCCAGCTTTTTACCTCTTCTGAAAAGGGAGCCGGATTGAGGTAAATGCGCATACCGTGCTGGTGGGCTTTTCTGATGATCTGCGGAACCGAGTTAATTTCGTTCTGCAGCACCAGGTAATCCCCTTCCTCGAAGAGGAACAAGGCCGCCTCGATCTCCTCTTCCGTAATCATCTTATTGCCGCCCCCGAAGAGAATGATGGAGTTTTCGCCTTCACGGTTTACCTGAATAACAGCATGACCAGTCGGGCCGTCGTAGCGGTTCACCAGTTCAGTGTGCACCCCCGCTCCAGAGAGCGTATCCAGCAGCCATGCTCCATCTTGTCCAATTTTTCCGGCGTGCCAGACCTCGGCACCGGCTTTCGCAATAGCAATAGACTGATTGGCGCCCTTTCCACCGGCAAAAAACTGAAGGCTGTCGCTGCCGATGGTTTCGCCCGGAGTTACAATGTGATTAACTTTATACACGTGATCGATATTCAGAGAGCCGTAATTCAGAATCTTCATTTTATTCCCCTCGATTTCCTGGCTTAACTGTATTTTAAGTCAGAGGTTACCACCTCTTTACTCTGTACATGACTGCGATGGATGTCCATGATCACAGCTACCATAATGACGAGTCCGGTTATGATGCGTTTGAACGGTTCGGATGTACCGATTTGAGACAGCCCGGTTTCAAGGGTAGAGATAATCAATACTCCCACAAAGGTTGCAATTACCGAACCGCGGCCGCCTAAAAGGCTGGTCCCGCCGATGACCACCGATGCAATCACCTGCAGCTCGAGCCCAATGCCCGCGTTCGGGTCGGCAGCTTCCAGGCGGCTGCTGCTGAGTAAGGCCGCCACCGATGCCAGCCCGCCGGCTCCGGTAAAAACCAACACACGTACCAGGGCCGAATTAATACCTGACAGCTGCATTGCAGTCTCGTTGGTACCGATTCCGACTACATAGCGTCCGAAAACCGTTTCCGTGAGAATCAAATGCGCAGCGAATACCAGACAGAGCGCCAGCACAAAGGCAAGCGAGATTCCGCCGATTACCGGCTCGTTTATCCAGCTGATTTCAGAGCCGATGTAGATAGTGCGTGACTGGGCCAGGAGGTAAGTAGCGCCGCGGGCCATCTCGAGCATAGCCAATGTGACGATAAAAGATGGTATCTTCCAGTGTGTAATAATCAGACCGTTGAGCGACCCGCAGATCAGCCCGAGACAGAAGGAGAGTAAGACCGCAACGGCCAGGGGCAGCTGCCACTCCACCAGTGCACTGGCAAAACCGACTGCACTGAATGCCATCACCGAGCCGACCGACAGGTCGATACCGCCGATGATAATTACGAAGGTCATCCCGATGGCCATCACTGTAAGGCCAGGGATCTGGTTGGCGATGGCAGTGAAGGTTTTTACACTCAGGAAATTCCGGCTCAGCAGACTGAACACCAATATGAGTGCTACCAGGATGGTGACGGAGCCCAAATTGTTGAAATAGGAACGGGTAGGGTACTTATTCATTGTCTTTTACTACGCTCTGTCGTGTGATCAGCTCGACCGGGGTTTCCTGGTCGGCTTTGTGTGTGCCGGTTTTCAGAATTTCCAAGGCGTATTCGATACCGTTGACTGCAATTTGACCTCCGAACTGATCAGCTGTGGCCAGAATCTGTCCGTTTTTGAGCATATCCTGCACGGCCGATATGTTGTCGAAGCCGACTACATATACGTTGTCGAGCTTGCCGGCGGCTTTCAATGCTGCCACCGTACCCAGAGCCATGCTGTCGTTGGCACAGGCAATTCCCTTTACTTCGGGGTATTCATTAATCAGGGCGGCAACAACTATATTCGCTTTTTCCATATCCCACTCAGCACTGCGTATGGTAAGAATATCCAGTGACTGCTCCCTGAAAGCCTCGATGAAGCCGGCTTTTCGCTCCTGCGAATTATAGGCGGTCGGTATCCCCTCCAGAATGGCAACTCCGTCACCGGCCTCGAGGCGGTCAGCGAGGTAGGTGCCGACCATTTTGGCACCCTTTCGGTTATCGGGCCCGACAAACGGAATCTGCAGCGACTTTGCGGACAGGGTCTGCTGGTCGAAACGGTTATCGATGTTTATGACCACAATTCCCTGTTGGATCGCCTTCGCACATACGGGTATCAGCGCCCTGGAATCCGCCGGCGCGACTATGAGGGCATCCACATCCTGGGCAATCATGTTCTCGATGATTCTTACCTGACCCGAGACATCGGTTTCGTTGCGAATGCCGTTCGCGGTAAGCTGGTACTCTGTGTCCGAACTCTTCTGGTGTGCACGGGCTTCATGTTCCATCGTGAGGAAGAACTCGTTGGCCAGCGATTTCATTACCAGAGCAATATGCGGAGCATCGTTGCGCGGCGCAAAGGACGGTTTTAGACCGATGTAAATAAACAGGGCTATAAGAGCCGTACCTATTATGATAGTGATGAGGAGCCGTTTCATTTTCAAACCGGGTTCATGCCTCCTTTTTTCGGCCCTATTGTAACATACTTTTACTGCTCAGTTTGTAAAGAAAGTGATACCCGGGCGCGGTAATAATCGGCAACTACGGCGGCGACTATGATGAAGCCGGTGACCATCAGACGGGCATTGTCGGACATCCCTATCAGCAGCAATCCGTTGTTCAAAACACCGATGATGCATGCCCCGAAGAAGGTTCCGAGCAGCGAGCCTTTGCCGCCGAACATACTGGTACCGCCGATTACCGCGGCAGCGATGGCATTGAGCTCGAAGCCGACACCGAGAATCGGACTGGCCATATTGAGCCGCAGCATATAGAGAATAGCGGCTACGCCGACACAAAAACCGGAAATTACGAATACTATCACTTTATAGAAACCGGAGTTGTGACCGGACAGCCGGGCCGACTCTTCATTGTTCCCCACTGCATAGATCACCCGTCCGAATACCGTTTTTCGAAGCATAAAACCGGCTATTATAATCATGACAAGCGAGATGAGAAAGATGACTGGAACTCCGGCAAAGGTCTGACTGCCGAAATTGTTGAAGACCGCCGGAAAAGAAAAAATGGTCCGTGAGTTGCTGATCTGTTGCGCAGCCCCGCGGGCGATATTCAACATGCCGAGAGTTACAATAAAGGGGTGCAGATTCCAGCGGTTTGAGACATACCCGTTGAACAGTCCGCACAGCACGCCGGTAGCGATACTTGCCGCGATAGCCAGTATAATTGCCATCGGCACTGAAAGCGCATCCATCGTAATGACCTTTCCGGCTACGATGGTGCAGAGGGCCAAAACTGATCCGACCGAAAGGTCTATTCCACCTAATAGAATTACATACGTCAGACCGATGGCCAGCACCATATTGATGCTGATCTGAACCAGTATATTCGTGAAATTGAGCATGGTGGCGAATTTGGGCGCGATAAACACGAACAGCAGGCATATCAGGACCAGCGCTATGCCGACCCCCGCCTCGCGAAGCAGCATGTGCATAATTCTTTTCGTATTCATAGTATTTCCTCTCCATAAGTTTCATTTGTGTGGATATATTCCTGGTAGGCGTATGAGAGTACTTTCTCTTCATCGAACTCATCACGGTTCAATTCGCCGCTGATTTTTCCGTTGGAAAATACCAGTAAGCGGTGACAGACCCCTAAGAGCTCCGGCAATTCGGAGGAGACTACTATCACACTTTTACCGGCGGCGGCTAATCTCCAGAGCAGCAGATAGATTTCATACTTTGCCCCGACATCGATACCGCGGGTAGGCTCATCAAAAATCAGGATTTCAGTGTTCCGGAAAAGCCATTTGGCAATCACAATTTTCTGCTGGTTGCCTCCGGATAAGTTGCGGACCAGCTGCCCTGATGACGGGGTGCGCACGGTTAAATCAGAAATGAGCCGCTCCGCATGCTGTTTTTCCTCACTCCGGTCCAATAATCCCAGGTTGGAAATCTGCGACAAATCGGTGATGGTAATATTGGCATCGCAGGGCATGTCGAGTATCAGTCCCTGGCTTTTCCTGTCCTCGGTGAGCAGGCAGATGCCGTTTTTGATTGCATCACGGGGCGATTTAACCGAGATTTTTCGTCCGTTCAGCTCCAGTTGCCCCGTCTCTTTCTGATCGGCGCCAAAAATTGCCCGCATGGTTTCGGTGCGGCCGGAACCGACCAGGCCCGCAATTCCTAAAATCTCTCCGCGGCGAACCTGAAATGAGTTCTCATGGCGACCGTGCTTGTAGCGCAGGCCGTCTACAGAAAAGGCAACTTCACCTACTTGCACCTGTTCATCGAAGGGAAACTCCGATTCCATAGTTCGGCCGACCATCAGTTTCACGATCTCGGGAATAGTGATGCTGTCTACCCCATGAGTGGCGATTTTCTGGCCGTTGCGCAGCACTGTTAATCGATCACCGATCTGGTAGATCTCTTTGAGCCGGTGTGAGATATAAATCATCGTTACACCTTTGGCCTTGAGCTTGTGGATTATCTGAAAAAGCTTGTCTATCTCTTTCGAGGTAAGGGTAGCGGTCGGTTCGTCTAAAATAATAACCTTACTTTTAAAAGCAATGGCTTTGAGTATTTCTATCAGCTGCATCTGGGCCACACCCAGCAATTCTACCGGCGTACGCGGATCGATATTCAGATCCACCTGCGCCAGCAGCTCACGGCTATCGGCATACAGTTTCTGAAAATTGACGATGCTGCGGTTACGGGGGAGGTGTTCGAAAAAAATGTTTTCTGCGACCGAAAGATTGGGGAGGAGGGTAAACTCCTGGTACACTACCCTGATACCGGCCTTCATCGCATCCAAGGGAGTGTGTGCCTGGTACGGTTGGCCCTCAAAGTACAATTCACCCTCTTCGGGCTGATAGATGCCGCATAGAACCTTCACCAAACTCGATTTGCCGGCACCGTTCTCACCGAGCAGTACATGCACTTCGCCCTTGTGTATGTCCATATCCACTTGCTTCAAAGCAGTTACGCCGGGAAACTTTTTTGTAATTCCTCTTATAGAGAGAAAGCTGTCGTCGGACTGCATGTAGTCTCCTTTTCTTGTATAAAAAGGTGGAGGACCAATCCCCCACCTTTTTTATTGCGATTACTTTTACAGATCTGCCTTTGTGACCATTTTGATTGGAGTTTTCTGCCATCCGGAGAGCTTTTCACCTTCCAGAATGCTCAGTCCTGCTTTGATGCCTTCAGCAGCGAGCTGCGGCCCGAACTGATCAACAGTTGCCAATACCTTATCCTGTTTGATAAGCTCCTGTACGGCCGGAATATTGTCGAATCCGACTATCTCGATATCATCGCGGCCGGCGGCATCCAGGGCTTTGGCTGCGCCGATAGCCATCGAGTCGTTGGCACACATGATGCCCTGCACGTCGGGGTGGGCGGTAAGCAGGTTGGTTACCACGGTGTTGGCTTCTTCGGTTTCCCAATGGGCGGTTCTGGAGGCCAGCAGGTCGAGTTTGTATTTTTCAATCGAACGCATGAAGCCTTCTTTGCGCTGTTTTGCGTTATCTGCACCGGGGTTACCTTCGATAATAATAACTTTTCCGCCTTCGCCGAGGGTTTCACCAAGTTTGTCACCTACCAGCTCGGCACCGCCGGCATTGTCCGGTCCGACAAACAGGAAGTCCCGCGGCAGTCCGGCTTCTTCGAGTGCATCTTTGTTCAGGGTAACGTCGAAATTGACAACGGTAATTCCCGCGTCAACAGCCTTTTTGACCGATGAAACCATACCGACAGAATCGGCCGGTGCTACTACGATGACATCAACCTGCTGTGTAATGAAATTTTCCATTGCCGAAACCTGGGTATCAATGTCAGTTTCAGAGTTCATACCCACCGCGATGAGCTCAAATGTTCCATCTTCTTTCGCAAATTTCTGTGCACCTTCCTCCATGACCTTAAAGAATTCGTTTGCGAGTGATTTCATAACCAACCCGACTACCGGTTTGTCATCGCCAGCTGCCGCCTCTTCAGCCTCCTTCTGGCCTCCCGCAAAAACTGTACCGACACACAGTACCATAATGGCACAGAGCAAGAGAATTGTTTTGCTCACTCGACTTGTTCTAACAAATTGCATTTTTGCCTCCTGGATATCGGGGTAAATTTGTGTATCCGATATCTTTTTAGGAGTAGTTAGTGCAAGAGTCGTGCCATGTGAATACGAATGTGTAATTTGTTGCCAGAAAGATTATTAGCTCTTAATGAAATTACCGTTTTTTATAAGAATGTGCGAGCTGTGCAAATATTTGCGCATGATGTGTGCAAAGTGTGCTAATCATTCGGAAGGGGAAACCTCAGCACCATAGTAGTATGCTCGGCTTCACGGTATTCAATCAGACCATCGTGGGCTTCCATTATATGCTGGCAGATTGAGAGTCCCAGGCCGGTGTTCTGTTTGGAGAGCTTGGTACTCACAAAAGGATCAAATATCCTCGATTTCATTTCGTCCGGAATACCGCCACCGTCATCAATAATTCGCACCTCCACTGTGTGGTCGTCATTGTACACCTCTGTCTCGATGCTGATGTGACCAACTTGAAGGATTGATTCAATACTGTTTTTAATAAGATTTATGAGCACCTGTTTCAGATGGTTTTCATCTCCCAGGACATATATTTCTGACGGCGCATGCTGCAGCTGCAGCTCAATTGATTTATTCTTCAGCATATGTTCCATCAATATGACCACTTCATCAATCAGCTTATTCAAATGCACCCGCTGGCGAGTAACCTTCTTGATCCGCGAAAATGACAACAGGCTTTCTATTACTTCAGCGATGCGGTGTAATTCGCTTTTTACCTTGACTATTTTCTCGCGATTCTCTTTTTCTTTTACCTTGCGGTTCAGCAGTTCGATATAGTTCAGACAGATTCCAATTGGATTGTTGATTTCGTGCGCCACCCCGGCGGCCAGCTCCGCCACAGAGGAGATCTTTTCCGTTCGCACAAAGTAATCCTCGAAGTATCTGTCCTTAGAAATGTCTTCAACCAGGACAATGGTCCCCAGGAATTTGTAATCTTCATCCTTGAAGGGATAGCAGCTAATGCGCAGGAGCGCTCCACGTCCGTCGGGCACATCATCCCATTTTTGTTCTCTGCGTTCGTGAATAGTCTGATAGATTTCATCTGCGACAGGCATCAGCTCCGTATCAAAAAGACGATTCATGGGAATGCCGGTATATTCAAAATTTTCAAGCTGGGTAATTTTAATGGCAGCATAGTTCACCAGGTAGATCTGGTTCTTTTCATCCAGAATAATAACTCCTACCGGAATGTTTCTGATAATAGTTTCGTTGTACTTCTTGAAAAAATAGAGTTCGCGGTTGCTCTTATTCAGCTCTTCGCGGGACATTACAAAGGAGTAGGTCATCTTCATCAACTTGATTCTATCCAGATCGTTCACTCCCTCGGTTCCAAGCCGTCGTCCGTTTTTCAGAACTGTTATCCTGTCGGCGATCTCGAATATTTCATCCAGATTATGAGAGATATAGATTACTGATTTTCCCTGCCGCTTATAGTCGAAAAGGATCTGGTATACCGTTTCCATCTCTTCGGGGGTCAGTTTATTCGATATTTCGTCAAATATTATGATGTCAGGATCTATCGAAACAGCCTTTATCAGCTCGACCATCAGCTGCTTATCCTCCGGGAGGAAACAGAGCGGGAGGTTGACATCGAGCTCGATCCCGTAGCGGGAGAAGAGCTTCTGGGCCTCTCTCGCCATAGCCGTCTTGTTGAGCACTCCCAAACCGAAGGTCTTCATTCGACCTGCGAAGATAAACTCAGCCGCATTCAGAGTAGAAACGATATTCACATCCTGGTAGACCGTTGCAATTCGGGCCTGAATTGCGGTTTTCGGGCTGAGGTTCGAATACTGTGTGCCGTGCAGGAAAATATCGCCTTTGGATTTCTGAATAGCTCCGCTGAGTACTTTGATGAGGGTCGATTTTCCGGCGCGATGTTCGCCCACCAGGGCATGCACCTCGCCGGCCTTTAAATCGAAATCTACTCCCTTGAGCGCCTCCTGGGAACCGTAATTTACGTAGATGTTTTTCAGGAGAAGGACAGTATTTTGTGCAACTCGTGTGTCCATTATTCCATACCCAGGCGTTTCATACGGTAATACAAGGTTCTGCGACTGATGTTGAGCAGCTCAGCCGCCTTGGTTTTAACTCCGCCGCTCTTGAAGAGCGCGTCATTAATTATTTCCTGATTCAGTTTTTCTAATTCCGCCTGTTTCCCGCTTGTCTGCGAAGCCTCAATTGCCTGGATGTACTGACTGGGGAGGTCCTCTGTTTTAATAACAGCATCGGTTGCAAATATTACGGCCCGTTCGATGCAGTTCCGCAGTTCGCGTACATTCCCGGGCCAGGAATGGTGAGTAAAAAAGCTCAGCACTTCCGATGAGATTCCGCGGATAGACCGCGTGTATTTGTGGTTAAAGAGCTGGATGAAATGTGTACACAGCAGTTCGATATCGTTGTTGCGCTGACGCAGCGGCGGGACCTGAACCGTAATAACCGCCAGGCGGTAGTACAGGTCTTCGCGGAAAGTGCCGTTTTGAATCATCCACTGCAGATCGCGGTGAGTAGCTGCCAGAATTCGACAGTCGGTAGTAATGGAGGTGCTGCCGCCGACTCTTTCGAAGGTTTTTTCCTGCAGCGCATGCAGTATACGCGCCTGGGTTGCAAAACTCATATCGCCGATCTCGTCAAGAAAAAGCGTACCGCCATGTGCCATTTCGAACTTGCCCTTGCGCATCGACTTGGCGTCGGTAAAAGCGCCGGCTTCATGACCGAAGAGTTCCGACTCTATCAGTGATTCGGGAATTGCGGCGCAATTTACTCTCACGAAGGGCTGGCCGAACCGGTTGCTGGCAGCGTGGATAGCCTGGGCAATCAGCTCTTTGCCGGTGCCGCTCTCTCCGTTTATCATTACAGGTGCGTCGACCTCGCCGGCAGTGTTAATAGTTTTCTTGATATTATCCATTGAAGGGTCCGAAGCAATCAGGCTGTTTTGACTGTTCGACGCGGTTTCCCGTGTGCCGCGGGCTTCCGCCAGCTGCTTTGCCTCGGTAATGAGTGAATTGAGCTTCAGCGGCTTCGTGTAATAGTTGGCCGCTCCGTATTTCATTGTTCGTACGGCCGTTTCAACAGTCGGATATCCGGTTATCATTATGACCGGCACATCGCAGTGCTCGTTCTTTACCGCTTTGAGCAGTTCTATTCCGCCGATCTCCGGCATCCGCAGGTCCATCAGAATAAGACTAAAGCAGTGAGTTGAAAGAATTTCCAGTGCCTGGGTAGGTGAGGTGGTAGAACAGGTGTGGAACCCTTCATCCTGAAAAATTTCTTCGAGGGACGAACACATTTCCTGTTCGTCATCAATAATGAGTATTGAAGGATCCTTCATAAGCACCTATTATGGGTCGGGAATTCAAGGCTGTCAAGCAGATCTGGGGGACCACTCTGGTGGTTTAGAGGGGCGTCAGCCGAGAATCTTGAATCGAGGAGGAACTAAAATGGAATGGAGAGCAAGTCATATACTGGTAAAGGACCGCGGGCAGGCGCAGCAGATTCTGCAGCGGGTGAAATCGGGGGGCAACTTCGAGGCTTTAGCCCGGGATTTTTCAACCTGTCCGAGTAAGGCCAAAGGCGGCGACTTGGGCTGGTTCGGCCCTGGTAAAATGGTGCCGGCCTTTGAGCAGGCGCTGCGCCGTCTTGGGAACGGCGCAGTCAGTAACCTGGTATCAACCCAGTTCGGGTATCATATTATAAAGAAAACCGGACAAAGAGATTAATTTATTC
>CAZDFY010000037.1:0-30045 GCA_964504785.1 uncultured Sediminispirochaeta sp.
TAGAGGGGTAATCATGCCTCTGTGCTTCAAATCCCACAGGATTTGGACCATTAAACTCACAGTGCCCCTTCCTGACCCCGACTCCACACTTCCTACACACAATTGAGTATTAATGATACAGCTAAAAGGTATTTTTGACCCTATGAATCATTTTTACCCAAATATCGCTGTTTCTCCTCGATTTTACTTGACTTTCCATACCTGAATATAAATACTTAATTATTATAATAAAAGCATTTATATAACTTTTCAATAAAAAAATAATAAGTTGGCACACATATTGCATAATAATAGATAGAAAGATTAATCCAAGGAGGAAGAGATATGAAATACATGGTACATTATAAACCTACAAAGAGTTACGGAAATACATTGTACGATTTTGATACAATGTTGAATAACCTATTCGGTACGGTAAGTTCCGGAAGCCGTCGTACTCCGGCTGTTGATATTATTGAAAACGAAAACAGCTACTTGATTGAGGCGGAAGTTCCCGGTTTTAGCCAAGACGAAATCGATGTGAAGGTAGAAGATAATATTCTCACTATCTCCGCCGGAATTATCGAGGAAAACAGCAAAAAAACAAAGGATGAGGAAGTTAAGAAAGAGTACCTTGTCCGGGAGAGGAAGAACAACGGGATATCCAGAAGCTTCTCATTGCCGAAGGATGTAGATGTTGAAAAGATTGAAGGCAGCTATAAAAACGGCATACTTCGTCTTGAACTTACCAAAAAAGCCGAAGCAAAACCCCGCAGTATTAAGGTTGCGTAAGTAGGTGCGCCCTGCCGGGCGTATAAAAATAGAGGGGCTGCTGCAGGAAACTGCAGTCAGCTCCATTTTTTTTGCTGTTTGTGTACATACATTCTTTCATCAGCCTTCGCTATCAGCTGATGCATACTTTCTTCAAAACCAGGGTCGGTTTCCGCAATACCATAGCTGAAGTTTAAGGGATACATACGGTCGCTTTGATTTATGTGCTCTATATCCTCCTCGATCCTCTTAAAAATAGCAAGGGCTTCTTCTTTTTTACATTCCGTTAAAAGAATAAGAAACTCATCACCACCGAAACGACTTACCGAATCACTCTTACGCAGATGTGTGCGCAGGAGCTCTACCACCTCTTTTAGGTAGGTATCCCCCGCCTGATGACCGAAATTATCATTCACAATCTTAAGTTTATCCACATCTACAAAGGCCACGGTAAGGGGCTGCTGCTTCCGTTTTGCATAATGCAGGGCTTCTTTTAGCAATTCCAGCCCTGCCCTTCGGTTGTACACTGACGTCAATTCATCAAAGGCGGCAAATTGCTCCAACTTTTTTTCTACTCTTTTACGATCTTCAATTTCCTTTTCCAGACTCTCCTTAGTCTCCTCAAGCTTTTTATTGAGGTTTTCATAACGGGACAGCTCCTCATTCACTTTCTCCCGTCGCCTTTCGGCCAGGTAGCGCATGCGGAACTCGCGATAATAGACCCTTTCGATAAGTGTGGAGGTAAGTGTTCCTAAAACCCATGCCGCTAAAGGAAAAAGCGCAAGAATCATAGTTTCTGGTCCGGAATCTAAAAGGAAATAGGCCGCGGCATACCACATCAACAAGGGCAATCCGATACAGACAGGAAGCACCTGTCGCAGAGAATAGGCAGGTAAGAACTCAGCTCCTACACCCAACATAAGCACCAGCACTATCACCGTGTGCCCTAGAAGAGAATACTCGTAATATGCAACAAAAGAAGCAAAGGCAGATATAAAGAGAATAAACAAAAATACTTCCAGCCCGTATAAAATGTGGAGGCTATATTCGAAAAAACCGAAATTTTTCAATTTTAAAACCCGCATCAGCACCAGCCAGCCGGCGACAATGATTTCCATTAGCAGCAAGAAGGAACTATTTATGAAAAAGCGTTCGGCGGGGATAAAAATGCACAAAACACCGAAGTGCACAGCATTGATAAAGGGATATGCCGCAATCAGCTGTTCTTTTCTTTCACTTTTAAATTTATCATAAATGGGATGATACCTATGTATGCCCGACCCTTTCAGCAGTTTCATTGGTCCGCCGCAAGGGGCCCGGCGATTACTTCCTGCAGGCGCTGGGCCAAACTTTTTTGCATCTCATCACTTAGCTGCTCCGTTTCAACCGGCGGATGTATATGGAGAAATACCTTACTAGGCTGCAGATACCCCGGCCCTTCAAACATATTAAAACTATTGCGGATTGTCACAGGAATGATGGTAGCATCCGACCGCAGGGCGAGCTTCAAACTGCCCGGTTTGAAAGTTCCCATTTGGACAGAACGGCTGCGGGTTCCTTCAGGAAAAATGCATATCGGCTGCCCCTCCCTTATACGCTCAACACCGGCCCGGATAGCCTGCACCGCCGAGTGGGGACTTTTACGGTTGATAAGGACCGAACCAACCGCAAATAACCAAAAATTAAGAAAAGGAATCCACGCCAGCTCTTTCTTCGCAATAAAACCGCTTTTTACAGGAAGATATCCAACTATCAGAGGAATATCAAAGAGTCCCTGATGGTTTGCGACAAGGCAGATACGCTGCTGTTTCTCCAGCAGCTTTTCCGGCAGGTTTTCCTTGCCGTATACCTCAACCTTAGTACCGGTCCCGAAAATAACCATTCGCCCCATAGCAGATGAGGCGTGCCTCATAAAACTGTGGGCGGTCTTCTTTAAACCGATTAAGCGCAAAAGATAATAGGGAAGTATGAAAAAAACTTCCGATAAAAGCAAAAGAATTGAAAAATAGAGCACATAAAAGATCGTAAAAATCGTTTTCAACGGTACATCACCTCATCATTCCGTTTCTATTTTATAGTGTACTATAATAAAGTCGGGCTATAAAGACAAACATCTTTCTTTACAGGTATTCATTTTGGAAGTCCTAGGACTTCCAAAATGAGAATACCCACACCATCTTTAAGATAAACTACCTATCTTACACAAAATGTGAGCATTCGCAATGTGAAAAATTTTAAAAATTTTTCACATTGCGAATTGCTGCTTTCTTTAAGTAAGAATATAGTACCTCTCAGGCCTAATACATTCGCACTACGGTCCTCACCGCCTTGTGCCACCGCTTTGAACGTGCATTTCTCTCTTCAGCACTTATTCCAGGGCTGAACACATGATACTCATCTCCCAACCCCCGCAACTCTTCTAAAGAATTCCACACACCCACCGACAGCCCGGCTAAATAGGCTGCCCCCACCGCCGTCATATCAACCTCCGGGGCTCTTTCAACTTCGTACCCCGATAGGTCGGAAATGATCTGCAGTAAAATATCCGATTGACTTACCCCGCCGTCAACCTTTACGCGGATAATGCACTGGTGTGTATCCTTGGTTATTCCCTCAAGGATGTCAACAATGCGATGGGCAATTCCCTCCAGGACCGCCCGGGCCACATGACGCCTGTGTGTTGTGAGGGATAAGCCAAAAATAGTCCCCCGGGCCTTTGGATTAAAATAGGGAAACCGTATTCCCGCAGGAGTAGGCACAAAGACAACTCCATTGGTATCTTCGGTTTGCGCCGCAAAGTCGTTCAGTACCTTCGGCGTATCGGACAAACCGATCCCATGCCCCAGCCAGTCAATCAATCTGCCGGCGGTGGCCACCGACCCCTCAAGCATATAGGTAGCCTTACCATCTAATTTCCACGCTACGAGGGGGAATAAGCCCCTGCGGGAGCCTTTTCCCCGGAACCCTACATTTACATCTACAAAGGACCCGCTCCCCTGACTAATTTTTACCTCCCCCGGTTTAAAACAGCAGTGACCGAATAGGGCGGACATCTGGTCCCCCACAAGAGCACGAATCGGAATGGAATAATCGCGGAGTTCCGGAATATCTATAGTACCGAAATCGCCGGCGGTATCTCTCACCTCGGGAAGTATCCCCATGGGGACCGAAAAAATGGTGCAAAAAAGACGGTTCCAGCGCAGATCAAAGGGATTATACAGTGAAGTTGCCGCCGCATTGGAGGCGTCGGTAGCATGGAGCCTGCCCCCGCTTAAGCGATATAAAAGGAAGGTATCGATAGTGCCGAACAAAATCTCCCCCGACTTTGCCCTCCGATACAGTTCAGGCTCTCTTTCAAACACCCACAGGAGCCGTGTTAAAATGTGGTCGGTCACAAATTTCAGCTGTGAAGCCGCAATAAAAAAGGTGCTCCCCGTTATTCTGCTTAACACACCCGATCCGAACTGCACGATCTTCCACAATGGGTTGTGATTCATACGGTACGCCTGTTTAGCGGCCCGGACATCGGACCAACTAATGAAATTGGTACAGGGGGTACCGCTTTCACGTTCCCACAAACAAAAGGTGGCACGCTGTACACTCATTCCCATAGCAGATATTTGCCCCGGAGCAAGCCCCTGCTTTTTAATGAGTTTGAGAAGCACCCGACGTACCGTCACCCAAAGCTCCTCAGGGTCGTGCTCCATAGCCCCTTCTTCTGTGGAAAGGGTCTTCGAAGAGCTATACGCCCGGGCGCTTACTTTTCCGGCGGCATTCAACAAGACGGCACGGGTAACCGTACCTCCCACATCTACCGCCAATACATATTTTTCTGAAGAATTCTCACTACTCATTTTCGAGCTTACCTGTGTTGAGCATACCAACGAGAGATTGCAAAACAGCGCATACTATGTTGCTAGTATTTTAAAATTGTCGATTAGTCAAGTAAAATTTGTGCTTTCGCCGACAATAAGGTTTCATAAGCGTTTTTATAATCCATCCCGTAACTGGCGGCATATACGGTTTGTTCAATAAAATCCCCATTACCCCTCGAAAAACTGAAAATGGGATGATGAAGTATTTTAAGAATCTCAGAATTACTCATCCCTTGCTGCAGGAGAAACTGGTAAAACTGAATTTCCGTCAAGGGTATATGGGAACCGTCTCTGTTATAGAGAAAACCTATACCGTCGAGAATTTGTTCGAAGGGGCTTCTTGAAAAATGAAATACCCTGGTAAAAGCCTGGGAGTGCTGCAACAGTCCGTCCGCCTTTAGTCGATCGACCATATCCATCATCAAAGAATGAATACTCTCCGGCCCCAGCTTTGTTCTCAGTATCATAACAGCAATATCGGTGCTGGTCCGGTTCTTTTGCAGGATCGCGGGGATGTCGTAATTTATTATAAACATCTCCCCAACCCGTTTAATGGTCTGCCCGTTCAGATGAAGAATATCCTTCGAGGGAACCCACAAATCAAACAGCTGCTCCCTTGAATAATGGAGACGTTTCATCGCCTCAAAGGAGCCGAGGATGTGCGCCTGCTCAAAGGGAATTTGAAAATACCGACTGAATTCCCTCTGCATATAAGAGGTAAACAGGCGCTTACCGTGCTTTGCAAAGGAGAGTTTGAGCCGATAATGCTGTTCAATAATGCGGTGTTTTGCGATGAAATCGCCGGGGATATTAGCTAAATAGACCAGTTTTACATTGTCGTGGTAATGGGGGGTATTTTGAATGGTGCGCATCATAGTGCTCTCTACATGAATACCATTGGCCTCCGGACGCAGATACACACATACGTCCTGGCACACTTCAGTTCGACATTCAGTATCAAGGGGCACCACTACCGTGGGCCGGCGCACCTGTATTTTGCTCATACTCTCACCCTGCTACACCTCAACTCATATTTTAATTGATGAGAGAGGCGCTGTCATATTAATTAGTGCATTTTTTTTGGTTCTTTATCTCTTCAACTTCTTTCTCAAGTAAATGTCGATTGACCTGAACAATAAACTTTGCAAACCTGCTTTCCGGAGTGAGCTCCGGCATTTCTACCCCGTCAACGTTCCGTATCGGGACCGCCCCCATGCTGGTGCTGGAAATAAACAAGCCGTCATACTCTTTGTGTAGAATTGAATTAATCGGAAGGCCTTGATAATTCACGTCGCGGCCTGTGTGCGTACACCATTCCAGAATGTGAGTACGGGTAACCCCGTAGAGCACATCCTCCTCGGCGGTGATTACCCTCCCATGACGAAAGGCGTAAAGGTTACTGCGGGTCCCCTCAAGGGCCTGGCCGTCACGATTCACCAGCAAAGCCTCGACAGCCCCCCGGCGCTGGGCTTCCCGGGATGCAATATAATTGAGCAGGAGACAGTTCGATTTCGCCCGGGGCATTACCCGCTCCCCCTCGTAGCTTATTGTCGGCACCCCCTGCTTGTAATACCATTCGGGGTAATGGGGAAGCGGGGAAGGGACGGCGTAATAAAAGGGCTCCTCTCCTCCAAACATTTGAATTCGCAATGTAGCTTCATCCATTTGATTTGCAGCTACCAGCCGCTGCAGCGCTTCTATAAAATGCGCCGGGTCAAAGGAATGCTGCAAATCCAATATCCGGGCTGATTCGGATAGTCTTTCCAGGTGCTCTTCTATGAACAGGGGCACACCGCCGCGCACTTTGAGGGACTCATATATTCCGAAACTGAAAAGCACTTCTCGCCGCGAGAGGGGAAGCAGCGCTTTTTCCGCCGGTATCAGCTCACCATTATAAAGTACATACTTCATTACATATCCAATGAAAAAAAGTCACCCTCGGTAGTAATGGCGGTATCCAGCAAATCAACCGCCAGGCATGAGTGCACTGGGATGACACACAGTACATCCCCCGGCTTGAGCCTTCGGCACATCTCCTCCGACACGCGAGCCACCCCGTGTTCCTGACTTACCCCTCGTACATAGTTTTCGTTCTTAATAGGGCCCCATCCATCACTCCGGGGCTCGGTTACATATCCGTACATACGTCCCGAGGAATCATTCTCCGAACTCAACACTTCAAATTGGGCGGACAAATGGATTGCCCCACCATACAGCAGTACCTCCTTTCGCTCCGGATGGACCGCCACCACCGGACATGCAACAGCAGCGGCAATATCCTCATCGCTACAAGAACCCAACCGGTACTGCTGAGCGTCAAAAAAGACAAAATTTCCAGGACGCACTTCATCTACCCCCTGGAAGCTTTTAACAGCGGTAGTGCCGGGGGTATCGCCTACTGAAATCAGGCACTCATCCCTAGTTGCCACGCCGGATTCTATTATGTGGTCCCGCAGGCGCTGCATCCGGTCCTCGGTCTGCTTAAATATCTCCGCCCGGGCTTGTGTTGAGTGAATATGATAGGTCTGTCCGGCATGGGTAAGCAGCCCCTTAAAGTGCAGCATCTCCGATCTCTTTATCAGAGCTGCCAAATCTACTACACCTTCTACATTGTCCCAGGGTATACCGGTCCGCCCGTACCCAACATCCACTTTTATCCACACCCCGACTTCCGCTTTCAATTCGGAGGACAACTTGGCAGCAACCCCTTCCGAGAGTACCAGCAGGTGCAGGTTCACCTTACCGGCGAGATCGTTAATATCATCAATTTCACGAAGGTTCACCGGAAAGGCAATTGTAATATCCTTCCATCCATGGGCGGCAAAATAGAGGGCCATCCTCACCGAAGAAACGGTGATATGCTGAACTCCCCCCTCAGCGAACCATTCGGCCACCACTGCACTTTGATGGGTTTTAAAATGAGGACGAAATTCCACTCCGCTTTGGGAGGCCTTCTCCGCCATCTTCCTTATGTTGTTTTCCGCCCTGTTTTTATTTACCACCAGGGTCGGACGCTGTATTTGATCTCTCCAATCCATACAAACTCCTACCACGGTAAAGCATTCAGGTCAACATTGCCGCCGGATAAAATGATTCCGACCCGCGACCCCTTTGCATCCACAGTACCGTTCAGCAGTGCTGCAAAGGGTACCGCCGCCGAAGGCTCTACCACAATCTTCATCCTTTCCCAAATGAGCTTCATTGCCTGAATAATTTCCTCCTCCCGCACCAACACAATATCATCTACATATTCCTGCACAACAGGAAAAGTATTGGACCCGAGGGCGGTTTTAAGACCGTCCGCCACTGTATCAGGGTGGTCTGGAAAAACCAGCTTTCCGCTCTTAAATGAACGATACGCATCATCCGCCCTGGCCGGCTCACACCCAATAACTTTTAATGTCTTACTCTTCTGGCCGCTTTCAAGGAGCTTTGCCGCCAGGGCGGTACCGCTTAATAAGCCGCCCCCTCCTACCGGGACCAGGACCACATCCAACCCTTTTGCTTCAGTTTTTAAGATATCCTCCCGGAGCTCCTGATAAGAGGTAGATTGGCCGGCAATCACCCGTACATCATTAGAAGGGTGGATGAAGGCCGCCCCCTTTTCTGCTACTACTTCTTCAAGAGCAGCCTCCCGGGCCTTGAGGGTCGAGGCACAAAACCGAACCTCCGCACCATACCCCCGTACCGCATTTACCTTTACCTGTGGAGCAGATTCAGGCATTACGATTGTGGCCGCTATCCCCCGCATACGGGCGGCCAGGGCAACCGCCTGGGCGTGGTTTCCCGATGAGTGGGTGGCCACCCCCTTAGCTGCCTCGGCATCGGCAAGAGAGTAGACCGTGTTCACCGCACCTCGGAACTTAAAAGCCCCGCCTTTTTGAAAATTTTCACATTTAAAGTAGAGCGAGCCCCCGGTCATCTCATTAAAAGTGCTGGAGGTAAGCAGGGGGGTGTGGCGAACCACGCCTCTCACTCTTTCAAATGCACTCTGCAGCGTCGCTTTATCCGGAATAGTATCCATAGGGTCTCCTTAGAAATAACTGTTTCATACATATCCTTTACTAGTGTAAGAAGAGAAGCCCCTTTGCGCAACTCCCGGCGGTTATCAGCCTGAGTTCATCGGCCGATAGGGCCAACTGAAGCTGTTCAGCCGCCTTAAATTGAATCTTTTTCTTTCACTACATAGTCAAAATCGTGAATAAAGCAGTTTTTATATACACAATGAAAAAAATAAAAATATTCTTATATATTTTTATTGAGAAAAATTACACAATATTGTATGATATGTTGTAAATAATCTATATTTGAAGGGGGTTATACAGCCGTGAGTGACGTAAACTCTACAGCTACTTCGTCCTCGGGTGGAAGCAGCATTAGACGCTCTTCCCGTACGCGAAGTCGAAAGAAAAAAAAGAACCAACTTCCCATCGGGATAGCGTTGCTCGTTCTTATTATTGCATTTGGTATTTTTCTTGGTACCCGAAATGAACAGTTAGTCCTGTTCTGGGTGACCGGACTTGCCTTCGGCTACATATTACAACGAGCACGGTTCTGTTTTACCGCCGCCATGCGTGATCCCTACCTTACTGGTGGGACCAACCTCAGCAAAGCGGTACTCTTAGCATTCGCCATTACTTCGATCGGCTTTATCGCCATAAAGTACGGGGCCCACGTACAGGGACTGCCCATTCCCGGACAGGCATATATAGTTCCTGTAAGCTTAGCAACCGCAATCGGCGCATTTATGTTTGGAATCGGAATGGTTATCTCCGGAGGATGTGCATCCGGGACCCTGATGAGGGTTGGAGAAGGTTTCACCATGCAACTGCTTTCTTTGTTCTTCTTCGTAGTGGGTTCACTATGGGGAGCACATGATTTCGGTTGGTGGAAACTAAACGTAATTTTGAAGGGAGAAGCCGTCTTTCTGCCGGACCTGTTTGGTTGGCTGGGCGCGGTTATTATCCAACTGCTCATTATCGCACTGCTGTGGATTGCAGCGGATAAATGGGCCAACAGAAAAGAAAAAGAAGCATAAGGAGAATTGATATGCAAGAAGTAGAACTGGATTGTTACGGTGAAGCGTGTCCGGTACCTCTGGTAAAGGCACAGAATAAATTGAAAGAACTGGAAATCGGTGATGTAGTGATCGTCCAGATCGATCACAGCTGCGCCATGAAAAACGTTCCCGAATGGGCCCGCAAAGAGGGGCACAACGTTGAAGTTGAAGAGATCGACGACGGCGAATGGGAAGTTATCATCGAAAAGGCAAAATAAGGAGTAAAGATATGAAGGAAGTAGAACTGGATTGTTACGGGGAAGCGTGTCCGGTACCCCTGGTAAAGGCACAGAATAAACTGAAAGAACTGGAAATCGGCGATGTAGTGATCGTCCAGATCGATCACAGCTGCGCCATGAAAAACGTTCCCGAATGGGCCCGCAAAGAGGGGCACAACGTTGAAGTTGAAGAGATCGACGACGGCGAATGGGAAGTTATTATCGAGAAAGCGAAATAGCACGCGGAGGTACCCGTTTTGGGCATTAAAGACAATAAATACTATAAAGAGTGGATTAAAGGCGCCTGGCCGTATTTAACAGGTGCAATACTGCTCTCGGTATTCCAGATTGTTACGCTGGCTACTACCGGTAACCCCTGGGGGGTATCCGGTGTGCTGGCCAACTGGGGTGCCTGGCTGTTTGAGGCTGTGGGCGGAAATGTGGACAAGTGGTACTACTTTTCCAGCGAAGGTGCACAGAGGACTCTTGAGGGCGGCTTTCTGAACCACGGCGGAAGTATGCGAAATATTGGAATCATTTTCGGGGCCCTGCTGGCCGTACTTCTTGCCGGCGGATTTAAAATTAAAAAACTTAAGTCTATGAAACAGGTGATCGCAGCAATACTCGGCGGTCTTCTTATGGGCTACGGCGCACGAATCGGCTTTGGCTGTAACATCGGTGCACTTTACAGCGGAATCGCCTCCTTCTCCCTCTCCGGATGGGTATTTGCAGTATTCATCTTTCTGGGAGCAATTGTAGGCAGCAAGCTGCTGGTCAAATATTTTATGTAATTTTGGAGGATTTTTTAATATGCGTGAGAAAAAACGTGAAGAGTACGATGTAGTGATTATCGGCGGTGGTGCCGCCGGGCTGACCGCCGGTATTTATGCCGGTCGTGCCCGCCTGAAAACACTGATCATAGAAAAAGCGCTGGTCGGAGGACTGGCCACCTACACCAACGAAATCGAAAATTATCCAGGTTTCCCGGAGGGCAGCAGCGGTCTTGACCTGATGAACTTATTTAAAGCCCAGGCCGAAAAGTTCGAGGTTAAGTTTAAACTAACCGATGTAAAAGAGGTCAATCTGACCGCCGAGAAAAAAACTGTAGAGACCTTCCGCAATATCTACGAAGCAAAAACCGTCATAGTGGCATCCGGAGGCCGCCCACGGGTAACTCAGGCTAAAAATGAAGAGAAGTACCTTTTCGATAAGGGGATCTCCTTCTGCGCCACCTGCGACGCTGCAGCAAACACCGACAAAACCGTTATGGTAATCGGCAGCGGAGACGCAGCTATTGAAGAAGGTATGTTCCTGACTAAATTTGCCGCCAAGGTAATCGTATCGGTTATCCACGACGAAGGTAAAATGGACTGTAACGAGATTGCCCGAGACCAAGCCCTGGCCAACCCGAAAATGGAGTTCAAGTGGAACACCATCGTCGACTCCTTTGAGGGCGAAGAACACCTGGACACCGTGGTGCTGAAAAATTTGAAAACCGGAGAACTGGATCCCGTTAAAGTCGACAACTGTTTTGAGTTTATCGGCTACGTTCCCAATACAGAGGTCTTCGAGGGCGTGCTCAATATGAGCAAGCAGAAATATGTAATTACAAACGAAGAGATGGAGACCGGCATACCCGGAGTCTTTGCCTGCGGCGACGTACGGGAGAAAGGCCTTAAGCAGGTTGCTACAGCAGTCGGCGATGGTGCCATTGCCGGTGTAAACGCCGAAAAACATATTGCCGAAGAGGAAGTCTTCGAAAATCAGATTATGCAGAAAGAGAAAGTCGGTATGATCTACATCTATTCGGCCATAGACGCTCCAAGCCGTGAGCTCCTCCCCACGCTACAGGAAATCGAAAAAGAGTATGATGAAAAGGTTAAACTCAATGTAATCGACCTGTACAAGGGTAAATCTCTCTGCGACCGCCTTAGCTGCGATGTAGAGCCAATGACAATTTTCTATACCCTTAACGGCGAAGTTGCTTCGGTGAGCACAGACTGCTCAGTCCCCGCTGTAAAGAAACAGCTGAACGAGCTGGTAGCGGAAAAGGCGAAACAGAGCGCCAAGGCATAGACAGCATACGCTGCCTGCCCAGCAAAGCCGGACTGACTTAGCCCCTGCCGGGCTTGTCAATAAAACAAAAAAAAAAGCCGCCCTGCAGTACTTTCTACTGCACTGGGGCGGCTTTTTTATGGTCCTTTCCAGGGCCACGCGGAAACTAAGGGCGGCCCTGCACTCCTACTTGTACAGCACCACTGCCCGTGGTTCAAATACCTGGAGGGTAAAGGACTCTGTGAAGTAGAGCCCCACCGTCTTGGTGGAATGGGTTCCATAGCCGATTGAAAGGTCCTGACCGAGGGTCATTACAAAATCTCCGCCGCGCACCGAAACCAGCAGCGGCTTTTCAAGATGCCGGGCCGGTACAACCGAGCCGCCAAGCAGGCGCTCCACATGCGTTTTGAGGGACGAACCCTTGATATAGCCGGACAGCTGCTGCCATATATCCATGGGGACCGCCAGGCTGTAGGGACCTTCAATTCCGTTTTTCACCAATTGTGCGATACCCTCTGAAACCGCCTGAACCATCTGCTCCGGGTCCTGGGGAAACTGAATTGGAGAGTTCTCCGAGGCCGGTTTGAGACCGGTAATTTCAGCCTCCTTCAATCCCTCGAACAATACCTTGTCCTCAAAGGCGGCAACCTCTTCCGCCGCTTTCTCCAGTACATCCAGGTCCACATCTTTTGCACCCCGGGAAGCGTTATCGAGCTCCCACACATTCAGTTCGAAGGGAACCCGCAGCTCCAGGAGCGGTTTAATATCGTACATACCGTAGGACACGGCTCCACTATCTTTCACAGGACCCAGGCGACCGGCACTTACTCCGTGAAAGCCCCAGCCCTTGGGCCCCTCCACATCAAGCAATCGGCGTGCGGCCAGAGAATTTCGCAGATAATCTGAAGCCAATGAGTCTATCTCCTCCCAGGCTTCGTCGGAAATTGGTGCTAATGATCTTCTTAATATATCCATGGGGTCCTCCTAAAATTTCCCTATACCCAGATCGGAATTTCCACCTGAGTTCTTTTTCTCACCTTCACCGGATTCCATCTCATCTTCCAGAGTAGTGATATCACCGCTGGTAAACATAAAGGTACGCAGTGCATCGTCCCATTCGGGCATATTGCGCCGCAGCCATTCCAGGGCCATACAGGCGTGTTCAATCTCTTCATCACGATTATGTGCCATAATCGCCGCCAGTTCCTCGTTATCAGCTACATCCACCCGCTGGTTATACCAGTCGATGGCCTCTACCTCTTCTTTTAAACTTTTCAGTGCCCTCGAAAAGTTTTTCGCCTCCGAAGATACACCATCTTCATGATAATCTGCCATTTTTATAATCCTCCTTAACTTATTCTCATTGAAAAATACTAATACCCGGTGGTTAAATCAAACCTCCCCCGGCGTTACAAAATGCGACGCAGTTCAGCAGCAGAATGGGAGGGAGTTCCCTGGCAAATCCACATACCCAGATGCTCATATCCCCCGGTTTCCTGGGTATAGGGCAAAAACTCGTAGTACAGCCCCGCCCCCGGTCCGTTATGCACTACCATATTATATGCTATTTCTTTTCCAATGCGCGGCATAATATCCATAATGGCGTACATTGCATCACCTATACCCTCGGCTATATCTCCAAGCTCGTCATCATCCAGCTCGCACACATACTGCTTGCCCGTATCTTTTAAGAACAGCATCATATTGAAAGGACGCTTCATAAAATAAGGGACCATCAGAATCGCCCGGCCGTAGTCCTTCACCTCAAGATCAAGGGGATTCTCGTTTTGCATATAGCTGCTGAAAAACTGACGGTGGCGGGTGAAAAAACTCCAGTTGTTATAGAAGCTCCTCGGCATAATGTTGCTCCATGCAACCTGCTGGTGACCGTGTTCCAGGGAACCGCCCACCGGTGCTCCGAAGTTTTTAATAATCGAGACAAATCCGCTGGTCTCTTTCTGGCTCCGCCACTGAGAACTGGGGGGCATGTACCCCTCCGAATCGTACAGCAGAGTTCGCTCTAGTGCCGCCAAGCGCTTCAATACCACCACACGGTCCTCCAGGGCCATATTGTGCCAGTCACGGTCGTGGTGTGATGAGGTCCACTGCAGAAAATGCATCCCGTAGGAGGCCCGGCCGTGGTGGGAGGGGTCGGGATACAGGGGCTCCTGCAGCCACTCCGGCTTTATATAATCGGGGGGAAAAAGCACCGGAAAGAGGTTCTTATTTATGAAGGTATAGCCTTCACTTAGTTCGGCCACATCGACAACTCCAGTAGTTTTTCCCAGACAAACAGGACAGGTCTCTCCATTGCTGTAGGGCCCTACATGCACCTCATCCCCCTTAGCCTTTTCTTCTTCCGTCTTGTTATCGTGGGGCCGTTTTGCACGCTTAGAATTGTACACCACCAATGCGCCATCCCGGGGGTCTATCTGACACAGAGCATCCGGGGCATGGGCCGGCAGGTCATTGTCATGACGAAAGAAGTTGAACAGACTCTCTACATCGGCACCTTCGATATTTTCACGGTCGGTAATCGCTTTAAGCTGTTCTCGGCTGATGCTATTCATGGGGGCTCACTCCCATTTTATCGAGTAATCTTCGGGTCATCATTTCCCAGGTAAAATAGGGTACCGTGATCTCCAGGGCTTTACGGCCCATCTGAGAACGCGCCCTCTCATCATGAAGCAGGTACAGCAAAGCCTGGGCGAAACCGTCGGTTTGGTCCGCCGGGACCTCTATCGCTCCCTCCCCAATTTTCAGATACGCACCGTTCTCTCCGTTATTTTTCAAGGGTGCCCTCTTAGGCTCATCCCCCAGCAGATACTCCGATACGAAGGGGATCTTATCACTACCTACCACCGGAACTGCAGTTGCAGCGGCCTCCTGCACGGACATACCGAAGCCCTCCATTACGGAGGGAGAACAGTACACACTGGTAAGGGCGTACAAGAGGGGAAGCCTATCTGCTTCATGACCAATGGGGATAACAAAATCTTCTATCCCGAGCTCCTTCATTAAGTCGGTAAGCTCATCATAGAGCTCCGATTCGTTTTTTTCCATCGCCACGATCAAACGTGTTTCGGGCAGTTCGGTATGGACCTTCGCAAAGGACCGCAGAAGTACATCCTTACGCTTAGTCTTATCGGTTCGGCTAATTTCTATAATAAATCGTGAGTTTTGGAGGGATTTCTTCGATTCACCTGACTTTTCTACCAAAAAATCCCAAATTGCTTCGTCCTCCGTAACAGTACGGGGATAATATCGCTCCGGATCAATACAGGGAGGCAGGAACAGTTCAATCTCACGGCCGTAATCCTCACGCATCGATGTCCGGATAAGGGAGCTGGTAGCGGCCACATGATCTAGTGTGGGAATAAACTCCTTTTCAGTTTCGATTCTTTCATCTACCCTCAGCTTTTCCCACGATTCAGGGGGCATATTCCGTTTTTTAATCGCTCCGAGGGAATGGGGGATCCAGAGATGGGGCACCTTTGTCTCCAGGCGCTCATTCAGCTTCACTCCCAGCAGAGCGGCATCCCAGTAATTACTGATAATTACATCTACACTCTGATCTTCCTTAGAAAGCGTATCATACAGTGAATCTACCAGCTCAGGGATATGAGACTTCATATCCTCCTTGCGAACGAACTCCTTTGTACTGTCCTCGGTATATACAATCCGACGGTCGGAAGATTTATAGCGGAACCCTCTACGCATTTCACCGGTCTGCGGATGGGGATACCCACCCCGGTTTGCGATAGTAATTTTAAAGCCGAAGCCGGCCAACACATCAGTCAGCTGATTTACATAGACATCCTGTCCTCCGGTATCCGGCAGGCCTAAAATTACATCCCATTCATGCACACCGTGATTGGTTATCATAAGAATATGCTTTCGGGGGGACTGTACAAACTCCTCATGCAGTTGTGCTGATTCTTTTGTGCTCATTCTGCTACCTCCTATTCGTGTAGAACGCCGAAATGTCTCAACCCTTCACGTACTCCTGCAGCATAAGGATTTTCAGCAAAATAGAAGGTTGAGATCGGGTGTTCTTTTCTTAGATGTAAAAGTTCAGGCTGGGCGTTTGAAACAACTATTCCACTTTCAAACTCATCAAACATTGAACGGTCGTTTCCGCTGTCGCCGGCCACAATGGTATCCTCTACATCGAGCTTTTGCAGGTTCACTACAAAGCGTATAGCATTCCCTTTCCCGGCGGCCGCGGGGATAATATCCAAATCCCTTCCGCTTGACCACACAACCTGACACAAACCGTCGCTATCGTATTCAGCCCGCTTTCTGATTTTTTTTACCGCAGCCTCCGGGTCTGGTGCGGAATCCAGGTAACAGCTGACCTTCAGGGGAGTATTAAACTCCTCGGGCTGCATCTCCACCCCTTCAACACCATCAATTACTTTTAGGGCTTCTTCCCGGGAAAAATCTTCCATCAACATATCCCGCCACACATGGAGGGGATCGTCACCTCGCTGATAGGGGGGTAAATAAATTTCCGTACCTACCTGCGAAACAATTGCATCCGGCACAGGAATTCCCTCCTGCTCAAATCCATCGATTACCTGTGACAGCCTTCGACCGGTGGATAAAATCAAGTACAATCTATTATCGGCCCGCAATTCATCAAGTTCCGCCCGTAATGTATCCAGGGCAGGCCGGTCGCCGGTGAGTGTATTATCAATATCGGAAGCTAGTAACCATTTTCTCTGCATAGATGCCTCCTTTAAAAACATAAAGGGGTCCCGACTCAGCATCTGCGTGAATCGAACCCCTGTAAAAATGTTCAAACTTCATTAATTCTAGAATAATAAGAGAAAAAATGAAAATCAAGGCGCTTCCTTTGTATGCCCCTCCATTGTGCGCAGAAGGCTATATCTTATTCCTCTTCTATCAACTCTACCAGCTCCTCCACCGAGGGGACCTTCCCCTTAGATATAACCTTTCCGTCGATCACTAAGGCAGGAGTTATCATCACCCCCATTTCAAGTATAGTATCCACATCTGTTACCTTTTCAAAGGTCACATCAGTATCGACCTCACCCAGCGCCGCTTCAACATTTTGGGCGAGGTGTTCGCATTTACGACACCCGGAACCAAGCACCTGTATTTTCATATATTCCTCCCCTCACGTTTCTTTATATGACTAACTGAAATATGATAAATACAAATTCCATTGTCAAGTTTTGGTCCACTACCACAGCAGGTGGAATTTGGACCATTAAAAAAAGAATGAAAAGATTGATTTTTTAGGTTAACTCTATTATACATATGAATAAAGACTATGCGAAGTATAATTAAGCAACTACACGTTTTCAGCTGGGTCTCAATCATTACCATACTTCTCATCGCAGGATCCTTCAGCAGCTATCTTTATATCGGAACACAAAGCGAACAAAGCTCCGAAGAATACCGTGAAATTATCACCCTCATAAACTCTTCAATTAGTATGCTCCACGATTTAGAATTGGAGAACAAGGGCCCCGAAGAATCCGAACAACTTTTAGCAACAACAGATCGCCTCAAACAATTAATAGATAGTTCATCCTATAAGTTTGTGTATGAACATACCAATTTTACCGGGGACTGTAAAAATAATTTTAAGGGGGCCTCCTCGGAGCTTATCAGCTGCTTGGGAAATGTAGCGCGGCATATTGGAAATAAGTACCGGGACCATAAAACCGAACTTTTCTACTGGTCTATAACCAACGCGGTGGTCTTTTTTACCCTCACAGTAATATTTCTTCTCTGGCTTCTCTATTCGCGGAAGGCGATATCCTCATTTATATCTACCATCTCCGGCGGAATAGACCGTCTCCAAAACATGATCACCTACCGAGACAACGATATTGAGCTGCAGCCGCGCTGGCAGGAGGAACAGAATTTCCTTCACACAATTGAACACATCGAAACAGAGCTCAGCACCGACCGCAGACTCACCGAGATGAACGTGGGTGCCTCTCTAGAAGAGTTTCTCCCAAATTTTAAGAAGTTGGTCGACAAAAACATCCCCTGCGATCGCCTAGCCCTGGCCTTTCTAAGCCCCTACGGCGATGTAACGGCGGAGTCGGCGGTAACCGATCTCAATGTACTTCACCTGGAGCCCGGATTTGTGGAGCCGATATCGGAAACTACCCTTGATGAGATAGTTTCTTCCGGGTATCCACGGATAATCAATGATCTTGAAACTCATTTACAGTCGGTACATCAATCAAAGGCTACGGAACTAATTTTAAAGGAGGGCCTGAATTCCAGCCTGACTGCCCCCATCATTATTAATGGCAAAACTATCGGATTCTTGTTTATCAATTCCCTTCAGAGGGAGGCATATAACAAGCATCATATTTATCATGCGCTGCAGCTTGTGAACCCCCTGCGTCAGAATATTTATTACCAATATCTGATTCAGCAGATTATTGCGGAAACCGCAAAATCCTTTGTTATTCTCATGGCTAAAAAGGATAATGAAACTTCTCTGCATATAACCCGCATGTCCTTGTACTCATATCATATAGCAAAACAATTGTTCGAGCTGGAACACCGGATAAATCCGAGGCTGATGCGAGAGATACTCTGGTTTTCCCCTTTACACGATATCGGTAAAATAGGAATTCCCGACAATATTTTGCTGAAACCCGGTTCCCTTACCCGTGATGAGTTTGAGGTGATGAAACAGCATGTGAGCATCGGTGAGAGTGTAATAACTAAAATGGATGAATCGATGCAGGTAACCGCAAATATTAAGGGCTTGAAGACGGCGATCGACCTGATTTCCACCCACCATGAAAAATGGGACGGCACCGGCTACCCCCGGGGGCTTAAAGGACGGGATATTCCCCTTTCCGGTAGAATTGTGGCAATCGCTGATGTATTTGACGCGCTCACCTCGCGCAGGCCCTATAAAGAGGCCTTCTCTATAGAAAAAACCCTTGAAATAATGCGTGATTCCGCGGGAACGCACTTTGATCCTTGGGTTTTTGATGCCTTTGAGGCAGCTCAGCCAACTATTTTTTCTATTTACGAAAAATATAAAGAAATCTAATTTTATACCTTAAATGCTATCTTAAACTCTTTTGTCCCATCTCCGTCTTTGTCTATCAATAACTCTCCATTCAGCTGGTTGGCAAGTATTTTTACCAGCTCCATGCCCAGAGTTTCGGTCTCCCCTTTTTCAAAGTTTTCAGGAAGGCTTGCACCGTTATCCTGTACACTCAGTATATACTCACCGGTTGTCGAACCCTCTTCATGAAGACCAACTATTATTCTTCCCGACTCATCCCTAGAAAAGGCGTGTTTAAATGCGTTTGTAAGCAATTCATTTAAGATTATTCCACAGGGAACCGCATGAATAATATCCAGTGAAATATCATCTATTTGTGAAATTAACTGGATTTTTTCGAAGGGGTTATAAGAACCGCTAAGTTCATTCAGCAAGCTCTGAATATATGAGCCCATCTGTACATGTGAGAGTTTTTCCGACTTATACAAATCTTCATGCACCAGGGCCATAGAAAAAATTCTGTTTCGGCTGGCGGTAAGTGCTTCTTTTGCATCTTCAGAATCGTCCACCTGGTCCGACTGGAGGGATAAGAGGCTCGCAACTACATTTAAATTGTTTTTTACGCGATGATGCATTTCCTTCAGCAGTATTTCCTTCTCTCTCACGGCCTCGTGCAGCTCATTTTCCCTCATCACCACTGCATCATGCATACGTCCAAACCCCTCTTGTAAAGCCTCAAGCTCAGAAAAGTTCTTATAATTGTGGAGAGATGTATCAAAAACCCCCTCCGAGACAGAATCCCTTTGTATGCCCTTTACAATTTCCGTAAAAGTCGAAAGGGGACGAATCACTTTCGTGCTCAGCCGTTTATTAATCCCGTAGATAAGCATAGTCACAAGGAAGCCCATTATGAGAAAGACCACCCCTGTAGTATAAAGGGCCGGTTTAATGAGCGTAGAAACTTTTTGCGCGCTTACCACCTTCCAGTCGCTTAAGGACAAACTCGCAGCACTCATAAAATATCGGTGATCTTTATATGATACTATATCCGAATCGATTTCTCCCTTGTTCAGATTCTTTAGCAGTTCAAGATGGCCCATATTAATGTGCTGCTCCACCAGCTTCATATCCGGATGGGCTATCACGTTCCCATATGCGTCGGTAATAAACACAATTTCATCACGAGAACGGTCCGTCACCCTGGAAATGTACCGTTGCAGAGTTTTCAAATTTAATTCCAATAAGAGCTTACGCTGATAAAAAGTGTTGCGTACCATTCCTACCACTATCCGGTTCTGGCGTAAACTGTAGTATGCAGGGGTTAAACCAACGGGGGTTTCATTACTAAGCAAAAAGAACACTCCGGAAAAATCTTCTCTTCCACCCCCCACCGGGACCTTCGCCAGTACCCGGCCGGCTTCATTTATAAGTAGAATTCTATGATAAAAAGATTTGTTAATAATAAAGGGCCCGAGATTTTGCTTGAACTGATTAATATTTCTAGAAGTCGAGGCGGCAAATCCTATATCTTCTTCCGCATGGGCAAAGAAAGAATCTACATACATAGCAACAGACTGTATGTTTTTTGCCTGGCGTTCTTCTATATTATTTTTCACGGAGTAAAGCCAAAGGCTTGCTCCTATAAGTACCAAGAGGGTTAAAGGTACCGCAAACCAAAGGATGATGAAGCGCTTTATATATTGTGAGAGTGATCGGGATTTAGTATGCATATACCCTAGTATAATTAAGAAAAAGGGGAATACCAATCATACTGGTACAAAACTTGTGGGTTTTTTGAGGGGGTGCGGAGTGAGGGGGGGCGAGTTGTAACATTTTTTCAAGTAAATATCTTGACAAAAAATGGGGACTCCAGTACTGTTGGAGCATGAATGTATCTATCAATAGAAACACCTGGTGGCACTCTCTTTCCAATGGCCGGTTTGACCTAGAATAGGGAGTATAACGCCGGCCCGGAAATGAGGGCCGGCCAAGGGGATAGCTAAAACGCTCGAGGCAAGGCCTCGGGCGTTTTTTTTGTAGTGGTACAAAGCTTGTGGGATTTAGTTTACAGGGGGAATCCATATGATAAAAGAAAAAACTGTTGCAGAGGACTTTTTCAACCTTGAAACAGGAAAAGGAAGACAGGACGGAGTAATAAAAACACTATCGGGGGAGCGCTTTACCCCTTTTACATTGGCGAAAAAGCTCAATGCTAAAGTAATTCTTGAGTCGGCCTCTTTCAAAAAGGGGCGTGAGCGCTATTCGCTGCTGCTGGTCCGGGAAGCCTTCACTATTCTGCAGGAAGGGAGCGACCTTGTCATGAACCGGGAGGGCAAGCGTCACAAGCTGAACACCGCCTCAAAAGATATACTGGACTTGTTGTCCTACTTTGCCCGTCAGCACCCGCCCCTCTATCAGGACATCCCAATGCCGGCGGGGGGAATCGGCTTTCTTTCGTATGAGTTTGCCCGTTTTTGTGATGATATGAAGTTTACCCTGAAGGAAGATACTCTAAACCTTCCAACCGCGGCCTTTATATTCGGACATATCTTTATCATCTTTGACCACTACACCGATATCATCTATCTGATGGGATTGAATTACAAGGAACATGAAATCGACCTCCCGGCTGCAATGGCAGCAACCGAGGAAAAACTCAACGACCTGAACTTTAACTACCTCTCCCCCCAGCAACCCCGCTACGAGGGTACCATTATCAACTCAAAAAATGAAAGGGAAACATATATGGAGGGAGTCAGGCGTATAAAAAATGAAATTGTGAAGGGGAACCTGTTGCAGGGAGTACTCTCGCGCCGGGTATATATCCGCAGCGAGATTCCGGCCCTGCAAGCCTACAAACAGCTGCGCTCAAGCAACCCATCCCCCTACTTGTTCTATATCGATTTCGGCAGCTACCAGTTATTCGGCTCATCTCCAGAGGTTCACGTCAAAGTGAAGAACTCCAGGGCCGAGATTCACCCGATTGCAGGGACCCGCCGCCGGGGAGCTACGGTCAAGGAAGACCAAAAACTCGAGGAAGAGCTGCTGAACGATGAAAAGGAACGGGCTGAACATCTCATGCTGGTTGATTTGGCCCGCAACGATTTGGGGCGGATTTGCGCTCCCGGATCAATACACATCGATCAATATATGGAAGTCGAACATTTCTCCCATGTGATGCACATCGTATCCAAGGTCAGCGGAGATCTTGCACCGGAGATGACAGGAGTCGACGCGATACGGGCTACTTTTCCCGCTGGTACCGTATCCGGCGCACCCAAAATTCGGGCGGTAGAGACAATCGACCGGATAGAAAGCGAGTCGAGAAGCTTTTACTCCGGCATAGTCGGCTATATGGAGCCCGACGGCGGGGTTGATACGTGCATTACGATCCGCAGCGGCCTGAAGAAAGGCAACACCCTGGTACTACAAGCCGGAGCGGGAATTGTATACGACTCGGTCCCGGAGCGGGAATTTGAAGAAACAAATGAAAAACTGCGGGCCTTGGCCGCTGCAGTAGGAATGGAGATCTAAAATGATTTTATTAATCGACAATTACGACAGTTTTACCTACAACATTTTTCAGTATTTGAGGGAGATAAGCCGACAGGAAATCCAGGTGGTACGCAATGACTGCATCACCACACAAGAGATAGATGACCTGGGGCCGGATATGCTCATCGCAGGTCCCGGCCCCGGCCGCCCCGAAGAAGCAGGGCGACTGGAAGAGATTATTCTACACTGTATGAATAAAATGCCGGTCCTTGGGATCTGTCTCGGTCATCAAGCCATAGTTCATGCGTTGGGCGGAAAGATAATTGAAGCAAAACATATTGTCCATGGCAAAAGCGAAAGAATCCAGTTAAACGGCAAGGGCATCTACCGTGCGGTCCCATCGCCGGCGGTATTTACCCGCTATCACTCCCTGGTGGCTGACGAATCTACCCTGCCCTCTGAGCTTCAGATAAGCGCCCGCAGTGAAGATGGAGAGATTATGGGAGTGCAGCATGCAGAGCTCCCGGTTGAGGGGATCCAGTTTCACCCCGAATCGATTGCCTCGGAATACGGGAGAAAACTGCTGAAGAACTTTATCGAATACCAGCGGGAACCCTTCCCGATTCGGGAAACTTTGCTCAGGTGCATTGGAGGGGAGGATCTCTCCTTTGATAATGCCCGCGGCTTTATGGACGAACTTACCGCCGGGAATCTCAGCCAGAGCCACACATCAGCCTATTTAGTGGCATTAAACGCCAAGGGGATTACTGCAGACGAAATTGCCGGATGTGCCGCAGTTCTAAAAAAGAAACGGGTGCCCATCTCTTTGCGAACTCCAGTGCTGGATACCTGCGGAACCGGCGGCGACGGTGTCGGATCTTTCAATATCTCTTCGATGGCTGCTCTGGTCGCCGCGGGGGCGGGGGCAGCTGTGGCAAAACACGGAAACCGGGCGGTGAGTTCCCTCAGCGGAAGCGCCGATTTCTACACAAAGCTTGGGGTGAGCATCGACCTTACACCGGATGAATCGGAAGCATTGATTAATGAGAGCGGCTTCGGTTTTCTGTTTGCACCGATCTACCATAGTGCCATGAAACATGCTGCTGCTGTACGCCGCGATCTCGGCTTTAAGACCATCATGAACCTCCTAGGACCGCTGTCCAATCCAGCCGGTGCACAATATCAACTGCTTGGCGTGTATGATCCTGCTTACTGCGTACCGATGGCCCAGGCCGCCATTACACTGGGAGTGGAACGGGTGCTGGTCGTACATGGCGACGACGGGCTGGATGAGATATCTGTTTCCACTTCCACCACAACTGTATATGCCGATGCCGATGGTACGATGGATGTGGGAACCTTTAATCCGGGCGATTTTGGATTGCAACTGTATCCACCCGAGGAGCTGCAGGGCGGTTCAGCTGAGGAAAACGCCGCCGAGGCCCGGCGAATTTTGGAGGGAGGCGGCCGGCCGGCCATACGTACTTCAGTGTTACTAAATGCGGGCGCCGCTTTGTTTGTCTATGGCAGCGCCGGTTCCATTATCGACGGCTATCAGTTGGCTAAAGATGCCCTTGAAAGCGGCAGGGTAGCCGAAAAACTGCAGCAGATAACGGATATAACTAAAAAACTGCAGAAAAAAACCGCAGCGGCATTGGAGGCGGTAGGATGAACACCAAAAGGGTAACACAGAGCAATATTTTGCACGAAATTGTGGAACAGAGGCGCCGGAAAATCGATGGGTTCGGCCCCACCCTCGGGGTCCCGGTACCGAAAGACCGGCAAATACCTGTTGTGCCCTTCGGCCGGGCACCCTTTGTGATCGCCGAGATAAAACGCCGTTCACCCTCACGCGGCAGTATCGGTACAATCTTTGATCCGGTGGCACAGGCCCGTGTATACAAATCAAAGGGCATTATAACCCTCAGTGTCCTCACCGAGGAAGATCATTTTGAAGGATCCTTACAAGATCTCATGCAGGTAAAAGCGGGGCTTCCCTCTTTGGCGGTACTGAGGAAGGATTTTCTTTTGACCGTCGAGGATGTTGAAGTCTCTTACCGAGCCGGCGCGGATGCCGTACTTTTGATTGCCTCGATTTTAACACAAGAGGAACTGGAACAGCTCCATCAGCGGGCCGTAGATCTCGGGATCGCGCCTTTGGTGGAGCTCCACTCCCCGGAGGATGTTCGTAAGGCTGAACAGATTCGGCCGATGTTTACCGGAATCAATTCACGGGACCTCACCACTTTTCGTATCGACCCTGCCCATCCGATCAAGATGAAGAGCATGATTTCATGGCCCACTGCGGTAGTGTATGAGTCTGGTATCCGCAGCAGAGAATCGGCAATACTCCCCGGGAGAAGCGGTTTTGCGGGAATCCTGGTCGGCGAAACCGCTGTAAAAAAGCCGGACCTTATTCCCGATTTAATAAAAGGCTTTGAGGCAGGCCGCGCCGCCCGCGGCGGTTGCCCCGCTGAAAACCGGCCGGAGCGCTCATTTTTCTGGGACACGCTGTTTGGGAGCCCTTTGCCTCCCGGGCCAGATAAAAAAACCGAGGAAAAAACCGGTATAGCACCGCCGCTGATAAAAATCTGCGGCCTCACCCGCCACCAGGATGTAGCCGCCGCTGATGAGGCCGGGGCCGATATCCTCGGCTTTATACTTGCCTCAGTATCACCGCGGAGGACTACTCCAGACTTTATTCGCAGTGTGGGCCCTAGCCGTGCGCTTAAAGTTGCTGTTGTGATCGGTACGGACTCCGAGCCAATGCCGGAGGTACGCCGGCTTCTGCAGGAGGGAGTTCTGGATGCGGTGCAGTTCCATGGAAATGAAGCACCGGAGGCATGCGCCGCGGCTGGGTATCCATATTACAAGGCACTGCCCTTGCGTGATGCCGCGGACATAGAGACTATCGGGAACTATTACTGCCCGCGGGTACTGATAGACGCGTACCATAAGGGCGCCTCAGGAGGGACCGGAAAACAGATTGACGGGGCACTGGTAAGGGCGGCCGCTGCCGAATATCCGCTGTGGTTGGCCGGAGGGCTACACCCCGGGAACATCGGGGCGGTGGTAGAGCAGTACCATCCCGAACTGGTGGACGCCTCCAGCGGTTTGGAGACCTCCCCGGGAATCAAGGACCCGGAGCTTATCCGCCGGTTTATTCAGAACGGCCGCACTGCCCACACCGCAGACGGAGCGGCCGGTGGAAGCCGGGAATCCATCGACGAAAAATTGGAGCCGAGATCATGAAAAACCACAATAACTATTTTGGAGAATTGGGAGGCCGATATGTAGCCGATATGCTGCAGGCTCCCCTGGAAGAGTTGGAGCAGGCCTTTGAAGAGGCCCGCCACACACCACATTTTTTGGACCACCTTGCACGTATGCAGAAAGAGTACGTCGGTCGCCCTACTCCGCTTTTGTATGCCGAAAACACCACCCGGGAGATCGGCGGGGCACAGATCTTCGTAAAGATGGAAGGGCTTGCCAACACCGGGGCCCATAAAATCAACAACGCCCTGGGTCAGGCCCTTCTGGCTAAGGAGATGGGGAAAAAGAGAATCATCGCCGAAACCGGGGCCGGCCAACATGGAGTGGCCACCGCTGCGGTTTGTGCCAAATTCGGTCTGGACTGTACCGTGTACATGGGAGAGGTCGATATCAGACGGCAACGCCCCAATGTATATCTGATGGAACTTTTCGGGGCCAAAGTCGTACCCGTTTCAAGCGGCAGCTGCACTCTTAAAGACGCGGTCAACGAGGCCCTTCGGGACTGGGCCTCCTCCTTTGACGGGACCCACTACTTATTGGGCAGTGCCCTGGGCCCGGCCCCGTACCCTGGGATGGTGCATTTTTTTCAGTCGGTGATAGGCGAAGAAACATCCTCCCAGCTGGCCGATTGCGGCATCAACCCCGAGCTGGATGTGGCCGCGATGGTGGCCTGCGTGGGGGGAGGATCAAACGCAATAGGTTTTTTCTCGCCCTTTCTTGACAGTCCTGAACCGCAGTTGATCGGAGTAGAAGCCGGGGGCCGGGGGCCCGACCTGGGTGACCACGCAGCTCGTATGAACGGAAAGGCTGAACTCGGTATTGTACAGGGCTACAAGAGCTATTTTTTGATGGACCCTGACGGGCAGCTTGAGAAGACCCACTCAATTTCCGCCGGTCTGGATTACCCGGGTATCGGCCCCGAACTTGCCCACTTGGGAGACACCGGCCGTATCAGTTTCACCAGCGCAACTGATGCAGAGGCGCTGGAGGCGTTGAAGCTGTTTGCCCGCAACGAGGGAATAATCTTTGCCCTTGAAAGCGCCCACGGCGGGGCCGAAGCTCTTAAACTTGCCGCACCCTTGCCGAAAGAAAAGGCTGTGGTGGTGAACATGTCCGGCCGGGGGGACAAGGATATATTTATTTCTGCAAAGGCCCTGCAACGCGAGTCCTGGATAGGGTTCTTAAAAAGCGAGGTGGAAGAGGATAACCGGCTTCGCGACCACCGTGTACCGGGCCCTCAGAACGGCCGGAGGCGGGAGGAGTATGTCCATGAAAGATAAGCCCTCACTTATGGCACACTGTATCGCCTTTTTCCCCGACCGGGAACGCTCTTTAGGGGCTGCGCGGGGACTGGCCCGGGGCGGGGCAGAGTATATTGAGGTGCAGTTCCCCTTTAGTGATCCAACTGCAGACGGCCCTGCCATTCAGTCCGCCTGCCGGAGGGCTCTGGAAAGCGGTTTTACCGTAGACGCAGGATTTCACTTGATCGATCAGCTTACCAGTGAAATATCGGTGCCGGTATTCATCATGAGCTACGGCAATCTGGTATACCGACGAGGGACCAAGGGTTTTTGCCGGGACGCGGCAGCTGCCGGGGCCGCCGGCCTGATCATCCCCGATTTTCTTCCGCCGGCCGATGAGGGGCTCTACCAGACCTGCCGGGAGTTCGGGCTGGAGGCTATGCCGGTGATTTCTCCTGGAATTTCAGATGAGCGGCTTTCCGCGGTTGTACACCTTACACCGAAATTTATCTATACGACCCTGCGCAGCGGTATCACCGGGACACCCACCGATATTAATTCAAAACAGATCAGTCATCTTGAACGATGCCGGTCGACCGGCGCCCATATAGCTGCAGGATTCGGGATTGAGAGTCCGGAACAAGTACAGGCCTTACGCCCCCATACTGATACACTGGTAGCCGGATCGTTCTTTGTAAAAGAGCTCATTCGGATGGGGCCGGAAGCGTCGATAGAACAGATTGAAAAGAGTTTGGAAGAGAGGGTTCACTATCTCTTCGGGAAGTAAGCAGCAGGCATGCACGCCGACTCAAGGCTTACGCCGGCCTGCTACACAGGGGGCCCCAGGCCCGGCCTGGTCCGGCCCGGTCGTACTGAAGCGGACCGGGCCGGACAGGGCGGTGGTTTTAGCCCCTCTAAGGGAAGAGCATTTTTATAAAAATTTCCAAAAATTTTTCCCCAAAAAAAATCCGCCCCCGTACGCGTTGTACCAAGGGCGGAAAGTGTGCTTAGGTTCTTCTGCTTATTCGGAAACGACCGGGTAGCCTTTGTTGCCCCAGCCGAGGGGATCGTTGCCACCGGTTCCCATACCACCTTTGAGTGATACGGCGTCATATCCGAGGACCCGTAGACCAGCAACTGTTTGGCCGGCGGTTTGGCCGGAGTAACAGTAGACAATGATCTTTTTGTCAGTGGGCAGAGAGCTGAACTTCTTCTGCATTCCGTCGCCCCAGGAGATCAGTTCGGCGCCGGCGATGTGACCTTCGTTGTAGTCTTTTTCCTGACGGATGGAGAGGATGTATACGTTGTCGTCTTTTGCATCAACAATTTTTTTGGCGTTTTCTTCGCTGATGATGTTTGATGCGTACATGGTACCAGATACATCTGCAAGGCCTTCAAAGTAGTCCACAAAGGTTTCGCGCAGGACCGAGTTTACTTCGATACCTGTTTTACCGGGGAACTGAGAGGCTTCGGTGGTGACAACATCGTCAAAGCCTTCAACTTTTGAGATGCCGAAGTTCCATCCGTATTTAACGGATTTGGAATCTACACCAATGAAGTTGAGCAGCGCGTTAGCCTGGTTGGCGGTCTGTCCGGAATAGCAATATACCATAACCGGTTTGTCGGTGGGCAGAAAATCGATGCTCTTTGCAATTGCGGGTCCCCAGGGTACATTGACTGCGCCCTTAATGTGACCTTTTGCATAGTCGTCTGCACGGCGAATGTCCAGGATAAGCATATCTTCACCGGCTCGTACTTTTTCTAGGAAGTCGGCCTGTCCTATCATGTAGTTGCCGTTGGCCGAGAGTGCTGAGAAATGTTCGTCTATCGCACCCTGTAAAACTTCTGCTCTTGACACGCCGCTATCGGCTGCGGGGGCCTCCTGCTGTCCTTCCGCTACCACAGCGAAGGGAACCAAAAGAAGGGCCATAAGTAGTAAACTGCTCACTACTGCTTTTTTCATAAAATACCTCCAAAGTATATTTCAGCGACACGTTGGGCCGCTTAATGCACGAAATAGTGATGCCCGCGGAGCTTGAAGCGCCTCAGTTTGAAGCTTCAAGTTAATTGCTTCACCCGCCGACGGGCGTTTTTTTAATTATTCTTTTTCTTTTCTAGGAACCGTCCTGCTGGGTAGGTACCGGCATAGTCGGCTGTTCGGGGGTGTAGACCGGCAGACTTGGCTTACTGGACCATTCCACCCAGGCAGCGTCGTAGAGTTTCAGGTTGCGATACCCGGCATTGTAAAGGGCCATATGGGTTTGCGCCCCGCGGATCGAGGTTTTGCAGAACATTATGACGGTGTCCTCCGGCTTTATCTCGTTTTCGAGGTAAAGAATTTGAATTTGATCGGCGGGTTTGTAGGTGTCGTCTTTGAAGTTGTTGTTTACAAAGTTGATATGCACCGAACCTGGGATGGTCCCTTCCCGATACTCTTCGAGGGTCCGGGTATCGATGATGCAGGTGTCCTCTGAAGGATCGTTTACCTGGGCTTTTACATCTTCGAGAGTCGCCATCATAGAAGAGTCGAATTCCTTAGCAGTATAAGCGACGGCGGAGGGGGCAACTTTATCGTTTCCAACGGCTACACCTGCTCTTTTGAGGGTACTTAATCCACCGCTTACTACTTTAATTTTATCAACCGGATGTCCATAGGCCTTCATTGTCCACCATAGGCGGGCGGAGTCCATATTTTTATTGGTATCGTATATCACCACGGTAGAATCGTTGGATATACCCTTTCCACCAAGCACCTCTTCAATCTGAGTTTTTGTGCCCACCAGGTTCGGATAGGGTTCACTGACCACTATATCCGCACGGCTTATGTTTACAGCACCGTCTGCATGTTCCATCTGATAGAAATTGGCCGCTTGTGTATCAACCAATACCACTCCGTCTTGTTCGATTAGTGAAACCGCCTCCGGCCCATCAATTATTGAGTTTCCGCTCTCGGCGAAATCTGGTCCACAGGCGCTTAGCAGGAGTACCACCGACACTGCCGACAGCACTTTCACCAAGTTGCGCAGCACTTTCATTCTTCACCTCCAGTAAAAATTCCATATAA
>CAZDFY010000038.1:0-29877 GCA_964504785.1 uncultured Sediminispirochaeta sp.
GATGACCGGCACCTCGGAAGCACGGCCCGGCACGGGTGTCAGCCCGCATTCGGCAAACTTATCGTAATCGCGGCCGGATTTGCTGCCGCAAAAGGCGATGGCTTTTGTCAGTATGCCCGGGCGGGGGACGCTGACGGTAAAGTGGGTGGAGGCCTCTATCAGCTCGTGGGTATACCTTGATAATCGCACGGGTACGATAAAGATGGGACGGCGGAAATAGACGTTGATTCCGCCCCAGCCGATGATCATGGTGTTAGCTTCCCGGGATTTGGTGGTGAGAAAGAGGCCTTCTGCGTGCATCTGCTGCATTGTTTCCGATGTGGTGCTGATAATTGTGTCCATTAACATTTCAAAACTCCTTAGCTGATTATAGCTTATCCGGGCTGGATTGCAAGTTCCGATGGGGGCAATGAGCTTTCCGTCATGTAGGTAGAAATGTGCTATGGATGAAAGCCCATTATCTCTTTGAAGTCGCTTATTTTTTCACGGCTTAGATGAACGGTTTCGTCGCCGGCGAATTTGAGGGTGTGATGCCGCCGTCCCCAGACGTGTACTTTTTGTATCCGGTCCAAATTTACCAGAGAGTTGCGATGGGCTCGGAAGAATTTCTTGGGGTCGAGTTCTTCCTCAAGTTTGGACAATGTAACTTCCATCGAATATTTTTCGCCATTAGTAATGAGGAAGACTACTCCATCGCGGCTGCCGAAGAGATCGATTTCATCAATATGAAACGTCTGATATACATATCCGACTTTCAACGTGATTCTGTCCAAGTATTTATTGGGCTGATAGTAGTTCTCCAGAAATTGCATAAGTTCTTGCATCTTGGTAGACCCTTGTTCCAGACTCTGTAAAGCCTTACTCACCGATTTATTAAACCTTTCAGCTGTAAAGGGCTTTAGCAGGTAGTCCAGTGCCTCCAGCTCGAAAGCGCTTACAGCGTACTCATCATATGCGGTTATAAAGATAGTTAGAGGTTTGTGATCAACCTGCCGCATTACCTGTACACCATTCAGCCCCGGGATTTTGATATCCAAGAAGATCAAATCAGGTTTCTGGTTTTCTATTAAGCTAACGGCGTCGTTCCCATTTTCTGCGGTTCCTACTACTTGCAGTTCAGGATACTCTTTCATCAGTTTCTTTATTCTGGACATTGAGAGGTGTTCGTCCTCAATGATCGCTGTTCGTATAGTCATTATTCCCTCGTTGGTATTTGTATAGTCACGCAGAGTCCGCTAGGGTAATTTGCTTCAAAGTTCAATTTGCGGTTATAGAGTTTTGCTATTCGGTTTTGCACGTTTTTAAGACCAATACCTTGCGAATTAAGTACATCTTGTGTACTGATGATGGACTGTCCCCAGTCGGAGATTTTAAAGACTATTTCGTCATCGTACAAGACCGCGTCAATTTGTATAGTAATTTTTCCGTTTTCATCATTTCCATAGTTTACCGAATTTTCGACAAGCGGTTGGAGTAATAATGGTGGAATATGATACGGTAGAACTCTTCCATCTATGTTGTACTTAATTTTCAACTTATCTTCGAAGCGGGCTTTTTCGATCGATTCGTACAATTTGATTATGTTCAACTCTTCTTCTACTGATACAGTATATTGACGGGTAGTGCTCAGTACATAGCGAAACAGATCGGACATGTTCAATAATGTTTCCTGGGCTTCCTGCGGCGATATATCGATTAGCTCCACAATACTGTTAAGAGTATTAAATATGAAATGAGGATTGATCTGAGAATTTAATGCCCTAATTTCTGTTTCCAAATAGTTCTTTTTCAGTTGACGGTTTTTCAGAAAAGTACGCCGTTTCGTGGATACCGGTGTGCAGAAAATGATCATTCGCATTCCATCTGGTGACATGATTGTTTCTGCTGTAAGTACTACTGGTATTCTTTCATTATTAAGAGTGAGGATATATGTTGAGAGGTCTTCGATACTTTCGCGGATAGAGAACAATTCCATTACCCGAATGTTACGATAAAAGATGTTATAAAAACTAGTGGAGTTGCGCAAATGATATATATTTTTCGCTCCCAGGAGTTTCAGCATATATTGGTTCGCGTTGAGTATAGCTGCTCTCTCGTCGATTATGAGTGATGCCTCTTCTGAGAGAAACATACGCTGCTGTATGAAACCGATGCTGCTTTTTATATTCTGAGTAAGGCGGGTCAGCACGCTCGGTTGCAGTCGTTTTGGACGTTCCTTCTTAAACACAAACCCAGAATTGATTAAAAGTCCTTCCCAGTTGATCTGAGTGTTGGGAATTTGCCCTTCATTTTTATTGCGCCAAAAGCATAAGGATGATACTGAGGTCCCGATGCTTATAATAACTATCAGGACTATACTCAGGGCTGAAGCCCGTGAGAGCATATCCTCATTCACAAAATAAGTAATATAGATCGGCAGATTTTGCCAGTCCGGAGGACTTATAACTAGGGACACCGATAACTCAGTGGCACTTTTTATTATTCCGATAATTAAGGCCGAGAATAGTATCGGCCGCAATTGGGGGAAGGTAATTGTAAAGAGTGTGCGCAACGAACCAGCCCCCAGATTGATAGCCGCCTCTTCATGGTTAATGTGATAGGAGGCAAATCCGGCTTCAATGGTTTTTAGTACGAATGGCAGTCTCCTGATCACAATTGCAATGATGAGGAGGGCAAAATAAGGTAATATCAGCGTACCGGTTCCCGCGAAATTGGTGTAGGTGTCTAATAGTCCGACTCCAATAACTACTCCTGGCAGTACAAACGGTACAATAGTAAGAATGCTCACTGCTCTGAATCGTTTTCGTACGCGAAACAGATGGCCAAGAAAAAAGCCGCTGCCCATTAGCAAAGGCATGACTAAGACCGAGATAATGAGGGTGTTAATAAGGGGACGGGGGTGCTCTATGAGCCACATGTAATTCTTGTAAGTGAAATTTTTTGGAAGAATGCTATAATCCCAAACGGTATGAAATGAGAATACCGCCGAAATAAATGTAGGCAATAGAAGTAGGATTGCGGCTGAACCTACAAGCCATGTTCCCAATTTATTGAGAAAGGGAATATCATAGACAACCGGAACCTGTCCTGCTGGAAGTCTTTTTGCCGAATTCCCAAGAAGTGCGTTCACAATGAAAAGTATTACAAAGGAAATAATGATGACCCATATTCCGAGTATTACAGTAATTCGGTTATCGCCAAGAATCGAGACAAAATTAGAATATATTTCATACGACATTACCTTATAACTCCCGCCGATGATCAATGGGGCGCCAATATCGCCGATTGTTGTAAGAAAAACGATGAGTCCAGCCATTATAATATGCGGTAGCACATAGGGAAGAATAAGACTGCTTTGGATTTTTAAGATTGAAACGCCCATTGCCTGTCCTGCCTCGTCGATATGACCGGGGACAGTCCTTAGTCCATATACGATGATCAGTACTGCGTAGGGAATACTGTGAATGAGATTTGTAGTAACCAATCCGAACAGCCCAAAAATAGAGGGTGTGCTGAATCCGAACTTGTTAAGAAGAATATTTACGATACCGCTGTTTCCGAAAAGAATGATTAGTGCAAAGGCGGTAATGAAAGTTGGGGTTATCATGGGAATGGTTAATAGGGCCATCCATACACCCTTGCCATATATTTTTAGCTTAACGATAAATAGACTCAATGGAATTGCAAGTGCAAGGGTGATTGCAACAGTAATTGCGCCGAGCATTAGCGTGTTTAAAGTAATTTTCAGGAGGTACTGCAACAGTCCGAGTGGGAGTTCTGTTGGCAGTGTCGAGAGGGAGGTAAGCGGTTGCAGCAGCAAAAGGGTAATCGGAACTAGTAAGAATAGGAATAGAAATGCAATGCTGAGTGTATAAAATAAATGCAATGGGTCGATATGATGAACTGCTTTCATTGATTTCCAACACACAAACGGCGGCTGTCGAATATATATCCTACAAGCCGCCGTAAAAAATGTACAGTATAAACTATTCGATGCCTTTTATGGTTTTACCAAATACAATATTATCGGGGTCGATGTGAAAACTGACTAACTGTCCCCGCTCGAATAAAACCTCATTGTCTATGTTTATGTTAGGGATTTCAAATTCGAATACCAAGTCGGGGTTTATTTCAACCTCACCTTTGGTTACACTACCCAGATATTCAACGTAGTTGACTTTACCTCGATACCAGTTCTCTGCCGAGGTGTTTTTTTCAGTACCATCTTTGGAGACCCGAATATAATGAGGCCGCACCGAAACCCAAATATCACTATCGGTCGGCAGAACTCCGTCTTTGTCGTTTATAGCCATTTCTATATCGTCAATTGCGACCATCATTTTCTGATTGTCTCTGCCAACTATTTGGCCGTACTTCACATTCGAGCGCCCGATAAAGTTGGCAATAAAGTCATTGCCCGGGCTACGGTAGATTGAATGCGGTGTACCGGCTTGCATTAGCTCACCGAGTTTGATTACAAATATCTTATCTGAGATAGAGATAGCTTCTTCCTGGTCGTGTGTTACGAATATAGTAGTAATTCCGAGATTCTGTTGTATTTTTCTAATCTCCTTTCTTACTTTCAACCTTAGCGAGGCGTCCAAATTGGAGAGAGGTTCATCAAGAAGTAAGACATCGGGTTCTATCACGAGGGCACGTGCCAAAGCCACACGCTGTTGTTGTCCGCCTGACAACTGTGATGGCATCCTGTTTTCGAAACCTGTCAAACCTACCAGATCTAAGTATTTACGAACGAGTTCGTCTATTTTCTGTTTGTCCATCTTCTTTATTTTTAGTCCGTACGCCACGTTTTTATAGACGTTCATTGTCGGGAACACAGCGTAGTCTTGAAAGACCAGACCTACTTTTCGCTTTTGCGGGGGAATATCGTTGATTACCTGGTCACGTAACTTAATAGTACCCTGCGTGGGAACCTCGAAGCCAGCTAACATTCTCAGCAGGGTTGTCTTTCCGCAACCTGATGGGCCAAGCAAAGAAACCAGTTCACCCTTTTGAATATTAATCGAGAGATCATTTATGGCAACAGTGCTACCGAATGTTTTTACAAGATTTTCGATCTGAATAAAGTTTTTATCACTCATATTTAGAAACCTCACGTCTAGAAAGAGTATTAGAAATTGCAGTGCCGATACCTACAATGAGAATTACAAATATTGCCATTGCAGATGCTCGTGAAATAAAGCCTTCATTTACGTAATAGGCAATATAAAGGGACATATTCTGCCATCCCGGGGGGTTTAGTATCAAGGCAGATGAGAGTTCTGTTACTATTTTTACAATGCCGATAATAACAGCCGAGTAGAGGGTAATTTTGATCTGCGGAAAAATCACAGTAATAAACGCCTTAAACTTTTTAGCACCTAAGCTCTCAGCTGCCTCTTCTTGGGTATTATCGATCTTGGCGAATCCGGCTTCGATAGTTTTAAGTACAAAGGGAAGCCTGCGAACGCTGATTGCGATTATCAGAATCATTATGGTCGAAACAAAATCTACATTGCCAATAGTAGTGCTCGAATAAGTCTGTAGTAGGCCGACGCCGATTACGACACCCGGTAATACAAACGGCAGCAGAGTAATGTAGCTGAACCATGAGAGTCTACGTTCGTTCTTGAACATGTGAGCAAAGATAATTCCCAATACTACGATTATCGGCGTTACAGTAAAAATGAGGATAAGTGTATTGCGTATAGGACCGGTATCCTGAATAACGGTTTGGTAGTTCTCAAGGGTAAAATTTTCCGGTAACCAGTCGTAGATCCAGATGTCTGCGAACGAATGCATTACAATGGCAACATAGGGCAGTAAGAAAAGTACCGTCATCAATATTAGCAGTGCTGTGCCTGCTGTTTTCGCGCGCGGCTCGTGGTAGGTCATAATTCCAACTTGAAATTTGTGTTTTACATTGGTGAGCTTTAGCAGCTTATTGATGCCGAAGAGCAGAAGAAACGAGAGAAGAATTGTCCAGGCACTGAAGATGATCGGTATACGCTCGTCTCCCATAAAAGAGATGAAGTTCGAGTAAATCTCGACAGAGATCACCTTATAACTGCCGCCGATAATAATCGGCCCGCCAACATCGCCCATGGAGGTTAGGAACACCATCATAGCTGCCATCAATATATGCGGGGCAATGTAGGGTAAAACAATCTGGTATTGCGTTCTGAATACACTGGTACCCATCGACAGGGACGCCTCTTCCAGATGTTTCGGAACGGTTTTCAGTCCTCCGATTATGATAATGAGACCATAGGGAATCGCATGAAGAACCTGGGTGATAACAAGACCTAAGAAACCATAAATATTGGGAACATCAATACCAATTAGCTCCAGGGCCATCGTGATGACACCGCTTTTTCCCAGTAAAATGATGGTGGCAAAGCTGGACACAAACGCCGGAGTAATAAGCGGGATAGTCAATAAGCCCAGCAGAATACCCGCGCCAACAATATTAAACTTCACTATCAGAAAGGCTAGGGGGGTCGAGATTAACACAGTAAGGGCGGTGACTGTTAAAGCCAACTGAATAGTATTCAGTGTGACCCTGAGTAAATAGGGAATAAAATCTGAGAAGAGGGCTTGAGTCGAAGAAGAAAATATCTCTACTGATTGCAGAATAAGGCTTCCGACAGGAATTATCAGGAAGAGTAACAGAAAGAGTATCGCAATCGCATAGAAAAGACTGAACCATGAGAGATTTAGATTATGTTTCATTCAGTACACCTCTAGTAAATGAAGACAGACGCAGCGCGCCTGTCTTCACATTAAATATCTCTACTTTTCGCGAATATACTCGCCGAAAACTTCCTGGACTTGCGGGGTTACCTCTTCAGCACGCTCGCTGTCGCCGACGAGGATCTTACCCATTTTGGAAGTTACATTTTCCAGAGCAGCCGGGTGATCAGCTTCGAGAACGCCTTTCTTTACCGGAATGTAGAGGTATTGCGCCCCTTCTTGCTGCATCTCATTGCTGAGGATAAAATCGATAAATTTCTTGGCCAATTCAGGGTGCTTGGCATTTTTTACTAGTGCCATTGCATTGTCATAAACCAGTGTTCCATCCTTCGGGAAAATGAAATCTACAGGATAACCTTCCTGCTTGGCGACCAATGCGGGACGAGAGAGACAGATTGCAAAGGCAAACTCGCCCTTTTTTGTCAGTGAGTAGATTTTTGAACTGGAGTTTGAATAGTATGGGAGGTTTGCATTTATGCCTTCCCACAGGTCCCACGCCTGGTCATCATAGGCTTGGATAGTGGCCATAACGTTTGTAAAAGCAGTTGAAGACTGAAGCGGATTTGCTGATATCACATGGCCTTCATAGCTTGGATTGGTTAGATCCTGATAGGTGCTTGGCATTGGCAGATTATTCTTTTCCATTACCTGGGAGTTGTACATTATGCCGGTAAACATGAGCGACCAAGAGTGGTAGTAGTTTTCTGGATGACTTAACACAAGTTTACTATCACCAACTTTAATAACTGATTGAAATCCTTCCGCCTGAGGCGCATAGGGCTCGATCAGGTCCTGTTTAATAGCATATTCATAGTTGAGTGATGAACCGGCGTGAACCACATCTGCTTGCGGATTAGAAGCTTCAGAATCCAGCTTTTTCATCATCGATTCGGTGCCGCCGGGATTAAGCACATGGACCGTTACACCGGGGTTTTCTGCCTCGAAGGCTTCTTTCATTGCCTCTGCATATTCGGCAAAAATTGTACTGTAGACCACCAGTTCAGTTTCTTTAGGCTGCTCCTCGGTAGTACCTTCCTGTTGTCCGCCGGCAAATACTGCAGCCGGAATCAGAAAAACGGCTAAAATGATTGCAAGAATCAAGACTTTTCGCATGTCTTTTCCTCCTTTTGAATTTGTGTGCTTATCAGTAGTACCATGACTGAAAAAGAGGGTCAAAAAAAATCTAATGAACTGTTGCTGTATAGATCTGAAGCGGCATATATCCAGATGAAGCGTTTTCGTCCTATTCTTACTCCTATTAGCAAAGTACTTGTACTGAGGCTTTTCAATAGGTAGACTGATAATTCTGAACCAGCACCATGTAAAAGGTAACTCGTTGGGCAGCTTTGGAGCAAATTATGGACAGCAACAAAAAACTGGAAGAGTTTATACGCAATAAACGGCATGTGTGTTGGGTTTTGAATCCACTGGTTGAAGAGTACAGTGTTGAATCTACCATTGCAGTGTATGTCTTGAATCCGGTTTCATTTTTCGAAAAAGTACCGGAGGCGGTGCTGGATGTGCTGCAGGGCAAAGGGTATACCCGCTTATATGTGCTGTACCTGTTTTCGTTGATAGGCGAGTCCAGTGAGTGGTCGGACCTGCCGGCCGATGAGCTGCTGGATTCACGCTGCAATGATGTTATCGGCAAGATTATTCCGGATGTGGGCAAGGTTGTGTTCGCATACGGTCAGCTGCCGGATGAGCGCATGCGTCCTTTAGTCGAACAGCGGGTGCGCGAGGTTCAGCAGCGTATCAATGCCGAAATGCCGGGTATGAAGTTTTATCGCTTTGGGGAGATTACCGAATCAGGCGACCCGAAATCTCTGAATGTCCTTCAGGAGACTGATGGGGAACATCTGTTCGAAAAGTAAGGTGCTTTGCGCTTGTCTCAGCTTAGAATAATCGTCAGATTGAAGGCGGCGATGACCAGGACTATTGCGGTGAAGCCCAAGCTGATGAGTTTGTGCTGTTTGTCGAAGCGCCTGTTCATATCGTCGAAACGGCGGTTGCCGGCTTCAAAGCGTTCGTCCATCTGTTTTTGCAGAGCTTCGAAGCGCTGATCCTGGGCGGTAAAGCGTTCGTCCATCTGCTTCTGTGTGGCTTCAAAGCGTTCGTCCATCTGTTTTTGAAGCGAGTTGAACTGTGATTCCTGGGCGGCAAAGCGTTCGTCCATCAGTTTCTGTGTGGCTTCAAAGCGAAGGTCTATCTGTTTTTGCAGAGCTTCGAAGCGCTGATCCTGAGCGGCAAAGCGCTCGTCCATCCGGCGGAAGCCCTCATGCATAGTGGACAGCATTTCCTTGATGCTGCCGGTGAGTTCGTTGTACTGCCTGTCGTGAATGTTTTGCTCGACATAGTTTCCGGTCAGCAGGGATATGTAGCGGTGCAAAGATTTGGAGTTTTTTACTTCCACTGCCTCGGAGAGTACTTCTTCCAACATTTCTGCCAGATCTTTCATGTCCATACTCCTATTATACTACGGTTTCACTACTAGAGACAGGGTAAGGTGTTGCTCTGCTTCAGAATTGCTACCAAAATCGCCGTGAATATTTACTCGCCGACTCAGAGCTTATTCGGGCCATCTACTGGGGTGGCCTCGGAGGGCCGAGGCCGTCTACAGGATGAGCATTTTTTATATAAATGTTATTTCCTCACTAAAAATGTTACCTGTGCGGCGGTTATGAGGGGAAGGGGGAACGAGGCGAGTAGTCTACGCGGTGATATCTATCCTGTTGCCGAGCTGCGTATCCTGAATGGCGATTTTTCCGGATGCTGCCTCCGTGGCCTGCTCTACAGCCTGGGCGGATTCCTGGGCCATTTCGGTGATGGCTCCGGCTTGTTGTTCGGTGTTGTCCATACTCATGCGGAGTATTCGGGCCCCGGCTTGCTGCTGTACCTGGGTTTGAGACATTGCGGTGGAAGCTTCTGCTATATTCATGGTCTGCTCCTTTGAATAAACATAATACTTTGTCTATTGGGTGTCAAGAAATATAGTATGGGGCCGTGATCCTGGGCCCGTGGGCCCGTGGGCTTCATTCCTTGTCTACAATTTTCTCCTTGTAGAGTTCCTCGTAGTCAATTCCGGTGAGCATGTGTGCGGTTTTAATTACTTCGGCGTCGGCATCTTCCTTTGCCCCTCCTTCCCGCAAGCGTTTCAGTTCCTTTTGCAGTAGTTCATGGCTGTGGGGGGTGATTTTGAAGGTGAAGGCGATAACGATGCCGAGGAGGATGAAGGCGGCGGGACCGATGACGAAAAAGAGCTTCATCTGCAGGAGGGTCTCCGGCGACTGGACCTGGTTTGGTACGAAATTAATGAGCGACAGGACCAGGCCTACCATCGGAACGGCCACAAGGCCCTGCACAAGTTTGCGTAGGAGGGTCATTGAACCGGAGTAGGTGCCGGCTCTTTTTTTGGTAGTGATAAGTTCGTCTACGTCGGTTACTTCCGGCAGAATCGCCCATGGGACCATAACACCTGCCGAGAGGCCGGATCCAATTATGATGCAGGTAATCACCAGCAGTGCAAGGGGAGTTTGCCCGGTGATTGTGAGCGAGAGCAGCAGCCCCGCAAGCCATATGGAGAGCCCGACCCGGTAGGCAAAGCCTTTGCCCTTTCGGTTGCTGATCATCACATACACCGGGAGCATGAGGATTTGGGCCAGCAACAGGGACCCCATGGCGACTGGAAATAGGTCCTCCCTGCCGATGTTGTACTTGAGAAAATATGCGAACATCGCCATGAGCACATCCATTGCGCTGTAGGCGCATATGTACATCAGGATGTGAATGCGGAAGGATTTGTTGATAAATATGGTTCCGAAGTTCCTGAATACAGAGAGAATCTGCTGGTACGGGGAACCGGCTTTTTTCAGTTTCTCCGGAGTGTAGGGCAGCTCCCATGAACCGAGAAAGACGAAAATCCAGGGGAGGGAATAGAGCAGGGCAAAGACCACCGCCATTACAAGGTACCCCTTTTCTCCGGCGCTCCGATAGAGCGGTTCGAGGTTCTGGTGCACCTGTTCCAGCACAGACTGGAACCTTACTAACTGGGTGGTGGAAATTTCCGTTCCGGCATTCTGGATAACTGTAACTATTTCTTCAAGCCGGGCGGACAGATCGCCGGCAATGCCCTGGAGCGCCGGATGCTCTGCATTTTCCAGGGTCTGCGCTGCCTTAGTGCTTTTCTCGATTACCCCAGCAAGTTCTCCGGCTTCGGCTCCTCCTTGCTTTATGAGGGTATCTATCCTGTTTATCCCGTCGCTCAGCATTCCGGCGCCCCTGAAGGGACGGGTATAGGAATCGATGATGATCTTTGGAATGGTTCCCGCCAGGAGGGCGGATAACTGAGAGAACACTATACGGGCGCCGGTGAGCCGCGTGCGGGTGCGGTAATCCATGGTCATTTCCGCGTTGAGGGCTGCATAGGGTACCATCACCATGGTAAAGACGGTACTGAAGAGGATATAGGCGAAGCTGTAATAGATCACCGCCCCTGTCTGCATGGAGATGTTGACTGGAAGCCAGAGCAGCAGAAAACTGATGAAAACAGGAACGATTCCGATAAGAAGATACACACGTCTTCGGCCGAAGCGGGACCTTGTTTTGTCGGAGATATAGCCCATCAGCGGATCTGAGAGGGCATCCCACACTTTACCGATACTGAAGACCAGCGCTGCTGCTGCCGGGGATATTCCCACAATATCGGTGAGGAATATCAGGAACAGCATGCCGATTAAAAGAAAAGAGCCGCCTCCGTAAAAATCGCCGGATCCGTAGCTGATAAGATTGATGGGTTTGACCGTAGGTTCCTGTTTCATTGGTGCTAATAGTATCTCCGATAAATGGGAATATCACAAGGGAAAAAAGCCTTGGTTGGCTTTTGTTTGGCTTTTGCGTAGTTTGTCGCAGCGGGGAGAGCGCAGCTCCAGCGTACAGCCCCAGATCACAAGCGCGGAGCCCCCCGCCCAGGCGGCCCCGGGTCTGTGGGGGCTTCGGGGGAGCAATCCCCCGATTCTACCCGGAGTGCTGCTTTACTGTCCTATGAAAACATCATATTATTGTCAAACATTAATATGTGTTTTACACGTCATCCTAGAGGCTTCGGGCAGGCTACTGGCTTAGGCCCGAAGAAGCGAGGGTGGAGAGCGGAGCCGGCGATGGACGACCCTCGGGCGGTCCTCCAGTGACAGAATACAGGTCGCCTAGGAAGAAACCCAGGGGGTTGAATGTCAATCCAATAGAGTGATGAGCCAGGAATCCACGATTTTGGAAGTTGCGAAGGGCACTTTTTTTGTCTCGTTTTTGGGGTGAGGGCTAATTAGGGCTAATTAAAATAAGGAGAACCGCTGATTTGTGTTGAGGTTATACGTAAAAAACTACTGGATAGCACTGCGGGTGTGCACCTTGAGTCTGGCTGTCTCAGGAGTAGCTGCTGGTCTTCTGGCCGCTGAGTATCGTTATGCCCTAGGATTGCACAGTTCAGGACAGGGGCTGGTCCTTTTGGTATTGGTTTTTACCGCAGGGATTGCTGCCCAGGCGGGATCCAACCTCATGAACGATTTTTTTGATGGATCCTTTCATTATCAGAATATAAGTGAGGGGACTGTCTCTTTTTTTGGATACAGACGAACCGTTTTTGATGTGCTTGTGTTCCTTAGCGGTATTGCTGCTTTGGGGTCAGCTGCTCTGATAGGGGTGTATCTGGTGTGGCTGACCGACTGGATAATGCTGGTAGTCGGTGTGCTCGGGTTATGTGGAGCATATGCGTATACTGGTGAGCCCTTTGTGTATAAACGATACGGTCTGGGAGTCCCCTTCTCGTTCATTCTGATGGGGCCCTTGATGAACCTCGGGGCATGGTATGCAGTAACCTCCACTCTCTCCTGGTATCCTATACTATTCGGTCTACCAAGTGCTTTTTTTGTACCTGCGCTCATGCTGAGCAATGAGATGCGCGACCTTTACAATGACCAAGATGGTGGTGTGGCCACTTGTGCCGTGCGGTTGGGGCGAAGGAACAGCATTGTTGTGTACGATCTGCTGATCGCCGGGGCCTTTGGATTGACTTTTCTGTACTTCTTCATTGGTTTTTATCCACCTGCGGTAGTTGTGGTGGTGCTGGCTGTTCCATGGGCGATACGCGGGCACAAGAGGGTCTGCGGCGATCAGGATGTATCTATACGTACTACTAACCGTCTGCATTGCGTGTACACCCTGCTCTTACTCTCCGCCCTGATTTTTTCTTTATAAAACTTCTAAGAATGAACTCTGGCTCAATGATGCGCCTGCCGGAGAGAGCACAGCCCTAACGTACAACCCCAGAGTACAGCGCGAAATGCCCCGCCCCCAGGCCCCAGCCGCCATGACCGGAGGTGCTGCGGGAAAAGATCAAGGGGAGGACTAGAGTGTGGAAAATAATAAAAAATTGGAAGATTATATAAAGAACAAGCGTCATGTGTGTTGGGTGCTGAATCCTCTTGTTGAAGAGTATAGCGTTGATTCTACTGTTGCTGTGTATGTTTTGAATCCTCGCTCACTTTTTGAAAAGGTGCCGGAGACGGTCTTGGATGTGCAGCAGCGTATTCGGAAAGAAATGCCGGATGCAGAGTTTTATCGATTCGGAGAGCTTAGCGAATCGGGGGACCCGAAATCCCTGAATGCCGGCTTTCTGTATGCATCCTTTCAACTGGTTCAGTTCAAACATCGGTTTTCTGCTAAGAACGGTTGGTGTCTCTGTCGAGGGTGTCCTAAAATGAACCTAGAACCAACTAACTTAGAAGCACGGTTAAGTTGAACGAAGCAATGATCAATGCTATAGCGGCAAAGCCCAGGCTGATGAGTTTGTGCTGGCGGTCGAAACGCTTGTTTATATCGTCAAAGCGCTTGTTTATATCGTCAAAGCGCGTGTTCACATCGTCAAAGCGCTTGTTTACATCTTCGAAACGCCTGTTCACATCGTCAAAGCGCGTGTTTACATCTTCGAAGCGTTGATCCTGAGCGGCAAAGCGTTCATCCATCCGACGGAAGCCCTCGCGTATAGTGGTCAGCATTTCCCTGATGCTGCCGGAGAGTTCGTTGTACTGCCTGTCGTGAATATTTTGTTCGACATAGTTTCCGGTCAGCAGGGAGATATAGCGGTGCAAAGATTTGGGGTTTTTTACCTCTACTGCCTCGGAGAGTTCTTCTTCCAACATTTCTGCCAGATCTTTCATGTCCATACTCCTATTATACTACGGTTTCACTACTAGAGACAGGGTGAGGTGCTGCTCTGCTTCAAAATTGCCATTAAAATTTCAACGCCGACACAAGGCTTATGCGGGCCGGCTACCGGCGCAGGCCCTTCGGCTTCGTGCGCCGGCGGCGGGTAGTGGGGTGCATGCCTGATGCTTTATGGGAGGGGGCGATCAAGTGAGGAGGGAAGAGGGCTTTAGCCGGGGGATCTGCCGCCGGGCGGGCGGCCCCGGCTGTCTACGGGATGAGCATTTTAAAAAAAGGAATAGGCTCGGTTGAGCTCTACAGCGGGGTGGGCAGGTTTTACAGTGTGAAGGTTAGGGCTTACAGCATACAGCTTACAGCTTGGCGAGTAGAGAATTGATTTCGTCGAGAGAATAGTTGCCGGGGGACCAATCGCCGGCCCAAGTGACAATTTCTTCCTGTCTGTCGTTTCGCTGCGAGGCTGGTGTGTGTAGAGCTTCTATCAGTTCTTGGTAGCCCTGAGGTCCTCCGCTGTCCTCCGGTGGGCCGGCTCCCTGGGCATCGAGGCAGATGGCGGTTTCGCGCTCCTCCTTGGGCACTTCTGCGGCCTGGATTACCTGGCGAAGACGTATTGTATGACGCCAAGTATCGCCGTAGTCGTAGACGTAGAGGAGTTCCCCTCCCAGGTCAGGTATTTCTTCTATTCGTAGAGACTCTTCGTCCTGAGGTTGGGCTTCGTCGACAAACTCCTTCTCGAAGGTTTCCATATCGGTGTATTCGGTCCGGCCGGCATAAAAGGAGTGGAGGTGGTAATCTTTCCAGCCGAAGCTTTGCTGGAGAATATTGTGAAGGTCCCCCAGGGTCATTGTTTCCGGGACCCGCAGTTTTCGTGAGACCGGCGGGTCGAGATCTTCGAGGGTCACATCCAGGACCAAATATTCAGAGGCGACGGTCGATTGGAGCCGCTCCTCCCGGCGCTGTGCGAATTGTATATCCATTGATTGCTCATGGAGTATTTCGGCCTTTTGATGAAAACTTTTCAGCAGGGTGCGGTAACGGCCTTCTAGGGTAGCCTTTGTTTCTTCGTCAAGGGGGCCTGAGGATGTATTTAATATATGCAGTACGTCCACACACTCAAAGGCTGTGTCCTGAATTTCCTGTAAGATTCCTATTTCAAGGGATTCGATATCATCAAATTGGTTTTCAACTTTAAGGTACCACTCTATTATATTCTGATAGAGGAGAATATATTTATCCCGTTCATACGCGAGTTTTTTGTCGGGGGGCCGGCTCTCAATTTCTTTTGAAATCCTTTTCTCGTAGTTTTCTATAGCCTTGACCAGGTGATACCATTCCTGCCGGCTGAGCATTTCCAGGTCGACTCCGGTAAAAATATTATACAACAATCTTGATAAATCCTTGTTGTCTTCAATATTCTGGCGTATGCAGGCTTCGGTGTAGGGCATAGGAACGGGGAGTTCATAGTGGGCCAGGAGTTCCTCAAGATAGCTGTCCCTCAGTCTGCTTTCTACAGTGCCGGCTTTCGCCACATTGTGGGGCTCGATTTCCCGGTTTTTTTCCCACAGATAAGAGTCTCCCTCGAGTTGGATCAAATCTACCAATGAGCTTTCAGCAAGATACCCACCGATATTGAGTGCCGGCTGTTCAATACAGCTGCGACCGGCTCGGAACACTGCCCGGGCCAGTTCTTCCTCCGGCGGCAGGGGCCAGGGAATTTCTGAAAAAAGTGCGGCAAACCCCTCATCGAGGTCCGACACCCACTCCTGACGTTTTTTATCGGAGATCGGTCCCTTTGGGCCCGCTGAGAGAGAGAAAATTCCCTTTTGCCAGTTTTCTACTTGTGCTACAAGATAATCCCCTGGGCCGATTTCCCATTCCCGGTACAGTTGTTTCATATCGAATGCTGAAATTCTCAGTAAAGACTTGATATTATCCTTTTCGGTGATTGCTGTGGGGTTTTCTTCAGATTCTACTGCAATGAGCCCGAGTATTTCCTGGATGCCGAAAATTGAATAGTAGATTCCCAGCCCCTGGAGGGTGTGGGATATCATGGTCCTTTTCAGTTTTTTTCTGCCTGCCCGCACTTCAATTTGTTTTGGGTGGATTGAATTATCATAAAGGGGCAGGAATCGGTGTCCTGGGATGAGGATGCCTCTTTCAAGTTCCTCCTCGGTCGGTTTAATCAGCACTTTTCCTTCCGAAAAATAGCTGCTTCGGGGGACAAAGCTCTTCTCTCCCCTACGAAAGAGGATTCCTTCGCCGACGAGGGCGTCGCATAGCTCGAGAGGGCTTTCAACGCTGGTTCTGTTGAGGGCTTTTGTTATTTCCTCGGGGCTTAGGGCCGGTTTTTGGGAGCCCCCCTGGATGTCCCCCTGGGAGCCCCCTTGGGTGCTTTTATTGCTGCTCTTCTGTGGATTATGCTGGGTGTTGTGCTGATCACGCTCCGTCGCTTTTGCTATACGCCGGATAATGGTGTCGCGGGTAAGGTCGATATATGCCATAGGCCGGATCATACCAGAGCTTATGTACGTGCGTCTACCTTTTGTGGCGAGTTGTTACGGGCACACCGTTTTCCGCGGGGGAGGCGGTTTGAAAAATCGATGGATGAGAGGGCCTGCAGCCACCTTTTCTCCCACCAAGGGACGGAGCAGCTTAAGGGGCCTCCACAATGCGGTTCTTTTTATCGCCGTAGTAGGTCCAGGCCCTTTTTGGAAACATTTCTTGCAGCAACTCCCAATTTTTTACAATTGGCACCTTTACTTCCGGATTATCGTGGATTTTTCACAACTCCTCGTCTTCGGAAAGGACCACCAGGGCGTTCTACACTACCTGTGTTTTTATGGAATTGAGAATGGAGAGCTGCTCCTGGTGAAATCGCTGTTCGATTTCTTCCCGCACAAACAGCGCAATCAGAAGCCCCATGAGACAGAGTGGAACTAGGAGCATTAGTACATGTATCAGGATGAATTTGTGTGTGACGGAAGAGAACATCAGTTGATTTTAGAAGATAAGCATTTTATGTTAAAGAACTAGAATCCGGGTAGTTTGAACCGCATCACTACTTCTCCTGTTTCGCGGTCGATTTCTATTTTCTTGGATTCACTTTTTTCTTGAAGAGGTTTTCCGCCGGCCATCATAGAGAGGGAGTTGAGAAAGTCCATACCCTGATTCAGCACTTTTTCCATCTGTTCATAATCCTCGTTTGTGTGTGGCCCACCGGCTGGTTTTCCGACTTGTTCTCCGACTTGTTCTCCGACTTGCCCGGAGTCTTCTTTCTCCTCTTCTTCTGAAAACTCTTCGGCTGCAATATCTATTTCCGTGTCCTGTTTTCTGAAAACCTCCGGATTGAGATAATGGGGGGTGTGTTCGTCGAGTTCGGGACGGTCATATGATGCTGTTTCTGAAGATTGCTCCTCGGTCAGGTTTTCTATTTCTTCTTCATTGAACATAGAACGAACTCTATTGATAAACTTGTTTTTGCTTTCCCGGCTCAGGTCGACTTCATCACCTGTCCCTTCAAGCACCGCATCAAAAAGCTCCTGTTTTAAATTGATCCCGGCGAACACCCGCTCCTCGATGGAATTCTTGGTAATCAGATTGATAACATTTATTGATTCACTTTTCTGGCCGATTCGATGCACCCGTCCGATACGCTGGTTGAGCTTAGCCGGGTTCCAGGGGAGTTCGAAGTTAATTAGGCAGTCGGTATTCTGTAAGTTGAGTCCTACTCCTCCGGAATCGGTGGAAAGAAAAACCATGCAGTTTGGGTTTTCTCGGAACTCGTCGATGAGCTTTTGTCGCTTCTCCACCGGGACCTTGCCGGTAAATTCTACAAAGTCGATTTCAAGCTCCGATAAAACCTTTCCAATGAGATAGGTCATTGTTGTCCATTCTGAAAATATAACGACCTTTCGACGGTTTTCCAGAACAATATCCTTCAGTATCGACACCAGTTCAACCAGTTTAGGGGAGATATTGGTTTGTTTGTCGATAAGATAGGTGGAATTGCATACCATGCGCATCGCCAGCAGAGTTTTTTGCATCAGCTTTATATCCATGGGAGTGAGTACTTTTTTATTGATGAGACGGAAGAGCCCGGCCATGTAACCCTGGTGGATCTCTTCCTGTTCCCGGGAAAGATCGATGTAGTAATTGTTTTCGACTTTCTCCGGCAGGTTGTCTATGACCTCGGCCTTTTGTCTACGCAATAGGAGAGGATTGATTTTTTCATGGACCGCTTCCAGGTTTCGATACCCGAGGACTTTGTTTTTTCTTGTAGTGCTGAGGTTGAAATGGTGAGCGGCGAAAGCCCATAGCGGGGTCAGCAGCGTTGGGTCAGAGAACTGGACAATGCTGTAAAGATCTTCGAGCTTATTCTCAAGGGGAGTCCCGGTAATTACCAGGGAATGTTCGTGGGGTATTGATTGCACTGCACGGTGTGTCTTTGTTTCAAAGTTCTTGATGCGTTGTGCTTCGTCGAGAATGACGAAATCCGGCCTCCAGTGTGAAATTGTGAGAATGTCCCGCAGTACCGCCTCATAATTGGTAATTTTAAAGAGTACATCCCCTTCGGTGTACATCTTTTTCCTTTTTTCCCGGCTTCCGGAAATTATTACCGCAGATGTGTCGGTGAACTTTTCTATTTCTTGTTTCCACTGACTTTTAAGAGAAGAGGGAGATATTATCAGTACTTTTCTGAAGCCGAAGATTTGTTGTTTCAGGAGCGCCGTACTTATTGCCTGCAGGGTTTTACCCAGTCCCATCTCATCGGCAATGATGGCCGCTCTTCTAAAAACAGCGAAGCGTACCCCCTCTTCCTGATATGGGTAGAGGGATGTATGTAAAAATGAGAAATCGAGGGTATGCTTTTTCTCCAGCTTCTTCATTTCCTTTTGATACAGCAGATCCTCCATCCGTTTTAGAAGATAGTCGTCAAACCGGAGTTCCTCAGTAGAGTCGGAGTAGTGTGAGTAGAGTTCATACAAACCATTGATGCTCTCCCTGGTATACACCCCTTTCTCATTGAAAAGCTTTTCAATTTGTTCACGGACTTCCGGGTCCTCTAGGCGTTCATAATAACAACAGGGTCTGTCGAGTCGAGAGTTCCATGTAAAGTGTACAAAGGGAAATACTTCCTCCACCGCCGCTGCATCCGGTTGTAACTGGTGTAGTGTAAAGATAAGGTGCTTACAGGTGTCGAGATGGTTCGTAGCGAAATCCGGACAGGTGCAGTGGCCTTTTTCTTCTTCTATATTATAAATCGTGACAGTGTACTCTTTACCGCGGGAATTGCGTACCCCGTGCCGGCCCTTGAGTGTTTCTCCTCTGACAAGACTAAGTTCTTCTTTCTTTGCCCTTTCTTTGCGGCTCTCGAGGGCGGTTGTTTTAATTTCCTCCGGAGTTAAATACTCTTCTGGTATTTCTTTATCCTTTTGTAATGCAGCGGCCCGTTTTTGCCGTTCCAAGATGTCGAGATATGCGGCCACCACGTGTTTACAGCCAAAATGGGGGTACGGACAGGTACAAGAGGCTGAGTCCTGTGCGGGGCTTTCCAAGTGAATGGACACCTCGTACTCCCCGTAGCTGCCGTCAAAGGTATAAAAGTAGCGGCCCTCCCCAGGAGCTTCTTCACGCAAAGAATAGTTACCCAATGAAAAAATATTTTCACCTCGCGTGTAGATGAGGTCGGTACGAGCAATGCTTTCTTTTATAAAAGTGCGGGTTATAAGTTTCATCAATAGAGCCTACCGCCGTGAACGCTGCATGTCAATATCGAGGATCTTACAAACCGGTTTACTCCTCACTGAGTTGAATCAGCTCTTTTAGCTGGGCGGTGTCCATTTTAGTGAGCCACTGCTCGCCCTGCGATACAGTGAGGTTCGACAGCTCCTCCTTGGCCTCAAGCATGGCATTTATTTTTTCCTCAAAGGTGCCGCGGGTAATAAGGCGGTATACGGTGACGTCCTTGCGCTGGCCGATGCGGAAGGCGCGGTCGGTGGCCTGGTTTTCAACGGCCGGGTTCCACCATAGGTCGTAATGGACCACATGGTTGGCGGCGGTGAGGTTGAGGCCGACCCCGCCGGCTTTTATGGAAAGTACCATAAACGGGTGGTCGTGACTGTTTTGAAAGGTGTCGACCAGTGCCTCTCGCACTTTTCTGCTGCTGCCGCCGTAGAAAAAGAGGCAGGGGGTGTGGAGCTGCTGTTCAATTATCTTTTTGAGTAGCTTACCCATCTCGGCAAACTGGGTAAAAATGAGGGCCTTTTCCCCGCGGGCGTGAATGGTCTGCAGCAGCTCGATCAGGGCGGCGGCTTTCCCGGAGGCCTCGCAGCCCGTCTCGCCCTGTCTTGCGTACAGGTAGGGGTGACAGCAGATTTGTTTGAGGCCGGTCATCAGCTTAAACACCATGCCCGATCGCTTGATTCCCTCCTGATCGGCGAGCATCTGTTCGCTGTACTCCACTAACTCCTGATACATGACCGACTGTTCCTTCGTAAGGGGAGGAAAGCGGTTGGTGACTATCTTCTCTGGAAGGTCCTTTATGATAGTGGTATCGGTTTTGAGGCGCCGCAGGATCAGGGGAGAGGTGAGCCTGCGGAAGTGTTCCACCACCGAGTGGTTGCGGTAGCGTTCGATAGGGATGGCGAAGTTTTCTTTAAAGGCTTTTCGTCCGGGGAGATAGCCTTTCATCACATAGTCGATGATACTCCAGTAGTCCAGCAGTCGGTTTTCTACCGGGGTGCCGGTCATGGCAATACGATGATCGCCTTTTATCGATTTCACCGCCTTGGTTTGGGCTGTGGCTGTATTTTTGATGTTCTGGGCCTCGTCGACGATGGCAAGGGCCCACCGCTTTTTCTTCAGCAGCTCCGCGTCCCGGCGTGCAAGGGCGTAGGTGGTAATCAGCAGCTCTGCCTCTTCTGGAATCGTGCGTTCCTGGCCGTGATAAATCGCCGGTTCAAGGTCGGGGGCAAAACGTTGGAGTTCTCGCTGCCAGTTAGTTACCAGGCTCGCCGGGACGATTATGAGTACCGGTTTTTTTCGGGATACCACTTTTTCGTTTTTCAGCTGCAGCAGCAAAGCGATTACCTGTACTGTTTTGCCCAGTCCCATGTCGTCGGCGACGACTGAGCCAAGGCCGATATGATGATTATGGTAGAGCCATTGAAATCCCCTCAATTGATAGGGCCGCAGTTCGGCTTGCAGTCCCTCAGGGGCGTCCTTTTCCGGAGGACTCAGCAGAGAGGCAAATAGTTTTTCCACCTCTTCGTTTGTTTCTATCGCCGTACCGCCTAAGGTCCCAGTGAGGCCGGTTTTCAGCAGCTCCATAGGCGAGAGGGCGGGGGGCTTTTCCATTTTTCGAGACAATGCCGCAAGCTGTTTCTCGTCGAGTTCGAGGAACATGTCTTTGTAGCGTACGAAGCTGCCGTAACGGGCTTTAAGTTCAAAGAGCTCTTCCGGATCAATGAAGCTGTCTCCGGCGGCAATCTGCCATTGGAACTCAAGCATATCCTTGAGAGAGGTGTAGGAGACTACGCTGTCCGCCGAACCGGGGGGAGCGCTCATTTTCAGGGAGAGCTGTGGATAAAAAACCGAGCGCAGCGCCTTAGGAACGACGGTGTGCACCCCGAGGGTCCGCAGTACCGGTAGAGCGGCGAACCACTGCTCAATAAACTCATCTCCGGTCAGGATAATGGGGCCACTATTCTTGAGGAAGGCATGTACTGTATTCAGGTAGGTGGCCAGGAGGCTGAGGTCGCGGAGCAGCGGCATTATTTCACTCTCCGGTTTTTTCATAAAATCGCTGAAGAGTATCGGAAGTTCTTCCTCATTCCGGCGGTCCTTTATTCTTATTTCAAAGTGAAAGTGAGTATCGGGAGTTTCCTCTATATGGACCACCGGCCGGTAGTTAATCGGACGGACAAAAAATCGCCCAAGCCAGAGATTAATGGTCTGAGCGTTCTCCTGTTCCTCAAACCTTTTGGGGGTGTAGGCCCGACCTTCGAAAAAGAGTTTGATGATTGGGTCCTCGGGAGCACCCTTGCGTGCCTCGAATTCACAAAGATAGTATCCTATAAAGAAGGAGATGAGAAACAATACCTGCTGGCGACGGTCGAGGCCTGTGTGGTTGATGGCTGCGCGGTCAAATATGAGGACCTGTTCAGGCAAGTTCTCCACGAGAAGCTCGAATACATGCGAGACTTCCCGGTTAAAGAGGGCAGGGACCCAGCGGATAATATAACTTCCCTGATTGCGGGAAATAATTTCGGGGACGGCGGCGTTACACTCCAGAAGTTTCAAGGCATAATTGTTAATCATAATCAGGTAAGCAAGGAGTGGTGGATAAACAGACAAATTTCCCGCTGAGAGGGGCTTCAAATATTCGATTAAGGGAGAGAAATCCTCCGAGTCGAACTGTATTTTCCTGTCGCCCTTTTGCAGCTTTCCAGCGTACTGGTTTTTCCCTTTGTAAAGGGCAATGCTGCATGAATTATAAAGGGTGGCCGGCGGCTCCTCCTGGAGGTCGAGGTCCTTTACGTACCGCTGAGCCGCCTTCGAGGCCCTGCTGTAGGCCTTGAGGAGTAGCTGTTTGAAGTCCTTGGCCGGGTAAAAGAGGGGAAAATCGGTGAGCAGCTGCGAGACAGCCTGGTGCATGTCGGTAATGGTAGAAAGATCTATACCCTCGATTTGTTCTAAGTGGTAGGTATACTCCTGCCGCTGATCTGCAAGCAAGGATTCGATGGCGGGGATTGTTTCCCTACCTGCGTTTTGCACCGCGCTTTCTGTCGTGTCTTTTACCGCGTGTTCCGAGGCTCCCTTAGTTGATCCTTTTGCTGTTCCGTGCAACGATTCGGTCAGGTCGAGACCGTGCATACGAAACACGAGGAAGGGGTTTTTGTCGATTTCGTTGGCGATTATATAGACCACCGCCGCGAGGTGCTTGCAGGGAACGGCCCAATCGGGGCAGCTGCAGCGCATCCCCAGGTCCTTCCATGAGCGTGGAAAGATACGTATTCCCTTCTGAAGGACTTCTTCTTCGAGCTCCTGAGGAAGTTCACGGGCGGCCAGCTGAGAAAGATAATAGGGATTGTTCCTGATTATTTCCAGGATTGTATTTTTATCCGCTTTTTTGAAGCTCCACAGCTTAAGAGATATCTTGTAGGGACTTGGTCGGCGCCCCTTTACCCGGGCGGTAACAGTGGGCCCTTGTATATCGATAGATTTGACCGAGCCGTTGCGGGCATACCGTTTTCCGCGGGGGAGGCGGTTTGAAAAATCGATAGATGAGAGGGCCTGCAGCCATCTTTTCCCCCACCAGGTATGTCCGAACTCGATGTACGCCATAAAAGCTGTCCTTTTCTAAGTTTGAAGTATTATCCATAAAATGTAGGGTTTTGGCCAGTTCCTTCGTGTCAATTTCAGGTATTCTGAATGAGTATATAGATCATCTTATATATATCATCGGAGCGATTAATGTCCAATGAACAGCAGATCGATATTGAGCAGGTTGTCCGGGACTATGGAAAGTCTGTGTATAATCCCGCTAATCCCTGTCACTGTGAGTGAAAGCTGGGGTATGTCCTGAAACAATATCCTATGGTTTTAAAGGAAGTGAGTGCCCTTGACCTGAGATTACATCATTTCAGCTCAACATGAGTGTCAGGTTAAAGGCAACGATAACTAAAGTTATGGCGGTAAAGCCCGGGCTGACTACAGGAAGAGCATTTTTTATAAAAGTATACTATTCGTAATGGCCCTGACGTTAATTGACTTGAGGTGGTAGCTTTGACTCCCTTTTGTGAATAGAATCAGGTGTGATAGTCTTATTTATGATAAGGGGCGTAATAAGAGACTGGGATGAAAAAACGGAAGATGCAGAACTATTCGCTGCTTGATGAAAGAATAAAGATAGACTCGGATTTTCCCATTTTTATGTTTGCCCATAGTGTGTCTGAAGAGCCGATTTCGAATTTACATGCCCACAATGTGCTTGAGCTGGGTATCTGCTTAAAGGGGCATGGGATTTTCATTATTGATAATGATATTAGCCCGTATGATTCCGGAGATATCATACTTATCCATCCGGGGGTATATCATCGGGCCAAGAGCGGGGCCGGCGTAGATGATCTGTGGTACTTTATCTATTTCAATCCTGAAGATTGGACTGAGTACTGGATGCCGGAACATGTGAATCGGCTTGTTCACTATTTTGAAGACCATGTGGTTTTTTCTTTGGTGAATGTGCTGGTTGAAGAGATAAAAAGCAAAAGAGCTGATCGGGAATACATTATCGCCGGTTTGATTAATAGCATTCTTGTGAGGATCAAGCGAATTGAAAAAAAGGAAGCCGAGAAGGGAATTGGAAGCACGGGACAGAATTTTAAGACAGATAGTAGGATTACCAAGGCCATCGATATATTGCTCAACTGTGGGACTGAATCGTGTGAGATTTCTGAATTAGCCCAAAGTTGCAACCTTTCAGAATCACGGTTCAGGCACTTGTTCAAAAAGCTGGTTGGGACTTCACCCAAAAGTTTTCAGATAAAAATACGTATAAATACTGCTATAAATTTAATAAAGTCGGGTGAACGGAAGATGGTAGATATTGCATATGAGTGCGGCTTTGAGAGCGTGAGCAGTTTCAACCGTCACTTTCGGCAAGAAACGGGTATGTCTCCCAGGCAATGGCGTACCTGGTGGGCTAATAACAATAAGTAAAAATTTCTCATAAATAGCCGTTTTTGCACATAAATCGACATAATGTGCGTAGAAAGCTCTGAAATTACTAGTATAATTTTTGTAAATGGCCGAACTATTTATACACTCGGTCTAAAACAAGGAGGCTTTTATGAAAAGAATAGGTCTAATGGTACTTATGATGCTACTCGTTCTTACGGTTTCGGTGTATGCCGGCGGCGAGCAAGAGAGCAGCGAAGGCCCTGTATTTGAGGTTTCTTCAAACGTAACCGAAGAGGGACAAGTAGAGCTGCTTGGTAAGCTGTTTCAGCGTTTTGTTGATGAATATAATGCTGAGAACGGTAGCAACTATTCGCTCAAGTTTGTAAGCGGTCAGGGTATGGATATAATTAATACACGAATGAGCTCAAACAATAAACCTGATATTTTTTCAATTGACTCGCCGGCTGATTCAAATGAATTTGCTGGTTCAGGTCTTTTATTGGATTTGACTGAATACGCTGAACAGTACAGCTGGGACGAAACGATTTTTGACTGGGCGTATAGTCTTGCGAAGGTTGATGGTGATGTGATGGCCCTGCCCTTCGGATATGAGGGAATGGTAATCTGGTACAACAAAGAGATTATGAAAGAGCTGGGCCTTGATGCACAGTCGATTGATACTCTCCCAGAGTTTGAAGCGGCTATGAAAAAGGCTTCCGAGGCGGATTATATTCCGGTAATGCTTGGTAGTCAGGATTGGCCGTGGGCACAAGAGTGGTACCTCTCTATTCTTTATAGTTATACCGGCAGAGACCGTGTAAAGAAAACTATTGAAGGGGTGGAAGGATATGCCTGGACCGATGAGGCATTCGCCGAGACAGTTGCTCTTTATGAATCTTGGCATGATAAAGGGTACTTGGCAGACGGCCGCTCGTATGTGCTGACTTCAGATGATGCAATAAATCTTTTTACCAACGACAGGGCACTGTTTAAACTCGAAGGGACCTGGGCCCCGTACTGGATGATGCCGCTTGAAGAGGCTGATCAAAACAAAATCGGAGTAATGCTGCACCCTGCTATTAACGATATTGAGGAACCGCATATGCCCTTAGCTGTTGGAAACATGTGGTGCGCTTCTTCTGATACTGAGCATCCAGAGTTGGCTGCCTATTTGCTGGACCGGTTACTTGATCAGGACATACAAAGCGAGTTCTTGGATGTTGGGTATGACTTGGCACCTATGCAGATCAATGAGAGCGAGTTTGAGGGGCTTATTCCTGTGGTAGAGGATATGTGGAATGTAGTCAACGGCGCTCTTGCTGACGGCAGTTTTGGATATACTACTTGGGCTTTTTATCCGCCCGAAACCAGAGTGTATCTTTACGAAGGCATTGTGAATGTGCTTGAGGATAAGATTACTATTGATGAATATCTTTCCGAGATGCAGCGGTTGAACCAAAAAGAGCTTGAACAAGGGTTTAATCCGGTCATTCCGGCAGCAAACTAACTATAATGATGTGATTTATACGGGGGCCGGGCCTTTTAAGGGCCCCCGTTTTAAGAAACGAAGGAGTTGGTAAAATGGCACGACAGGTGCTCAGCAATAGAACCCGGCGGCAAAGGCTGATAGCGTATGCCTCCGTACTACCTATTTTTCTATATCATTTTATACTTATCGTATTGCCCACCTTGAATACACTTACCGCTTCGTTCACGAATTGGAATGGGATAGGGAAAAAGCAGTTTACCGGTATTTCCAACTACATTGAGCTTGTTGGCGATCCCAATTTTATCACTGCATTTGGAAATAATATCAAATGGATGATTGTCTTCCTCACTCTTCCAATTATGCTCGGAATCCTTCTGGGATATATTTTATCCGGTGTGAAAAAGGGCAGGCTTTTTTTCCGGGCAGTCTATTTTTTACCTTATGTAATTTCAGCTGCAATAGCGGGAAAAATATTTGCAGCTTTTTATAATCCGTATTTTGGAATAAATGTTGCCTTAAAGGCCTTTCAGCTTGATTTTATTGCACTAGACTGGCTGGCCCCGAAAAATGCGCTTTTTTCGGTTGCCTTTGTAGATATGTGGCACTGGTGGGGCTTTCTTCTAGTCATTTTTATTAGCGCTCTTCAGCAGATTGATCCTCTCCTATATGAAAGTGCCCGGGTAGAAGGGGCAAGCGAACTGCAGAAAATATGGTATATAACATTGCCCAGTATCAGACAGACAATTGTATTTATTGTACTGATTACGATGGTGTGGTCCGTAAGTACGTTTGAATATGTGTGGGTAATGACACGCGGCGGGCCCGGTTCAGAGATATTATCGACGATGCTCTACAAGAATGCGTATTTCAAATACCGGGCCGGATATGCAAGCTCTATAGCGGTGGTCCAAATGCTGGTTTCTTTTCTTATTTTTGCAGGTTTCGGGGCTTTACGTAAGCGGATGGAGGATTAATGATGAGTGTGTGGCGAAGGTTAAATCATATTTTTGTATATTCATTTCTTTGTTTGGTTGCGCTGCTGCAGTTGTCGCCGTTACTGGCAACTTTGTTCAATTCATTTAGATCTACCAAGGATATAACCAAATTCCCAATCGGGCTTCCAACCCAGTATAACTTAGAGAATTACATTGAGGCATGGAAGGTTGGGGAGTATACTCGGGCCTTTGCGAATAGTATTATCGTCAGCTCTGTATCAACTATAAGTGTGGTGCTTATGGCCATTATCGCCGGTTTCTTTCTGGCCCGGTCAAACTTTAAAATTAAGGATTATATCATAACGTATTTTGGAGTAGCCCTGTCGATACCTGTCTTTGCCTTCTTAGTGCCGGTATACTTTTCTTTCTCCGAGCTTGGGTTAGTGGATCATCTTATTGGGTTGGTTCTTCTATTTATTGCAATAAATATGCCGTTTAATATCCTACTCTCACGGACTTACATCCTCGGCATTCCCCGGGAGCTTGACGAATCGGCAACCATGGACGGGTGTTCAGTTTATCAGATTATATGGAACATTATATTTCCCATCTCAAAACCTATTATTACAACGATTGCTTTGATTGTATTTGTGACCACCTGGAATGAATTTACAGTGGCAAATACTTTTTTGCAGTCACCCGAGTTAAAAACAGCTTCGACTAAATATGTGCTGTTTGTAGGAGAAAGGGGTTCAGACTTATCGCTTGTTTATACCGCAGGAATTGTCACTATGTTACCTATAGTTGCTGTGTTTATTGCTTTACAGAACTATTTCATTGAGGGCATGACCACCGGAAGCATAAAATAAAAATAGGAGAATAATTATATGCCGCTACCACAGGACTACGATCAACGTGTATACGCAGGAGTACTTGGAAAAATTATTGGTGTCTATCTTGGAAGACCCTTTGAAGGTTGGAGCTATGAAAAGATTTTACATCGGATTGGAGAGATAGAATACTACGTAAATGATAAAGTTATTGCATATTACAACGCACAAGGGCAGGAACCTCCCTTTATGCCTTTGGTGGTAACTGATGATGATATTACAGGAACGTTCACTTTTTTACGGGCAATGTCGGATTACGGCAACTCGCCTGATTTGAGTGTGGAGCAAATAGGTGATACCTGGCTTAATTATATAATCGAAAATAGAACGATATTGTGGTGGGGCGGGGTAGGAAATTCTACCGAGCATACTGCCTATATTAACCTAAAAAATGGTATCCCTGCTCCGGTAAGCGGTTCGATTTCGCAAAATGGCAAGATCACTGCCGAACAGATTGGCGCACAGATATTTATTGATGGCTGGGCCATGATTGCGCCGAATGACCCGGAAAAGGCTGTTGAATATGCACGACGTGCTGCTTCTGTGTCCCACGATGGAGAGGCTGTGTATGCAGCTCAAGTGCTTGCAGCAATGGAAGCGGCTGCCTTCACAGAACCGGACATAAACAAACTGCTGGATATTGGAAGTTCTCTCATTCCTCAAGATTCGCTAGTGAATCAGCTTATTCAGGATGTTCGCAATTGGCATGCAGGTGAACCGGACTGGCACGTCACCTTTAAGAAGATACAGAAATTTTACGGCTATGATCGGTATGGCGGCAATGTACATGTAATACCGAATCATGCAATTGTAATTATGGGCCTTCTCTACGGAGATGATGATTTCCAAACAGCTTTGAAGGTAACCAATACGGCCGGGTGGGACACCGATTGTAATTCGGGCAATGTAGGTTGTTTGTTGGGAATTAAGAATGGTCTACGCGGACTGGAGTCTGGAGTAGATTGGCGGGGCCCTATAAGGGACAGAATACTAATGTCTACTGCTGACGGGGGACGTACGATTACCGATGCTGTAAGGGAAAGCCGGGCCGTTATTCAAGTTGGTAAAGCTTTGGCAGGTGAGCCCACCATTTCTTTTGAAGAACCACGGTACTCGTTCCAGTTTCCTGGATCTGTGCAGGGGTTTGTGGCTGAGGCTGGGGCTGAGCTCGTGACCGTAGAAAATCTCGTTGTAGATGAGCAGACGGGTGATCGGGCGCTGGGAATACAGCTGGTGGGAGGTGGTGCGGTAATAACGCCTACTTTTATCCAACCTGATGAATTTGCAATGGAGGGGTATGAATTGATTGCGTGCCCAACTCTGTATTCCGGCCAGATAATTAATGCAGGGGTGAGCTCTTCTAGTGAATGTTCTGTAACCCCTTTTATCAGGTATTATCAAGAAGATGAGCATATTGAACAGCTAAATGGACCCTCCGTTGAACTATTTCATTCAAACGCACCTGCTACCATTGAGTGGAAAATTCCGGATACAGACGGGCTGCCAATAGTGTACGTAGGATTCCAGATGGAGGCTAAAACAGCCGGCAGAGTATTCCTTCATTACCTTGATTGGAATGGAACTCCCTCAGTTACCTTTACGCGACCTAAAGTGCTGACCACTCAGAATAGATTACAATCTTGGCGGCGTGCATGGGTCGATGCTGTTGATGTATGGCAACTTTTCTTTCCAGAATCGTTCCGCATATCACAAAATGAGGGGCGCGGTCTGTTGTATCAGGGTACTACAGAATGGACGGATTATGTGGCCACCGCCACTATCTCGATAAGCTCAGCATCTGCTGCAGGTATCGCTGCCAGGATTCAAGGCCTGTGTCGCTACTATGGATTGCTTCTGAAGAAAGGGAACACAGCAACACTGGTGAAGGTCCTAGGCCGGGAAGTTGTTCTTGCAG
>CAZDFY010000039.1:0-13036 GCA_964504785.1 uncultured Sediminispirochaeta sp.
AGAGATATGCAATCTGATGGTCTCCCCAGTATCCGATATTCGACCAGGGATCATCAGGGTCAAATATTTCCCAGTCAATTCCTTCCTGAGAAATGCGATAGGGATTATAACCGTCGGCGGTCGTGGCATCGGCGAATTTTGTAATCATTCCGTTGAGGTACCGCGGGTACGACATAGCCAGGGCCTCCCAGTTCTGAAAAATATCCCGCCAGTTTCCCTGGTAGGCAATTTTAGGCTTCCCTTTAGAAGTCCGCACATCGATCGCAAACTTGTTCCAGGGGCGGCTGGGGTCTCCGTGACGCCGGCTGAAAGTAATCGGCAGATATTCTAAGGTAAGCCGCACAAGGTCCGCATCTCCCGTACCTTCGACTTTATGTCGAAGTTCCTGGAGATTGATCTCAGCAGGCAGACTCTTTAAGAACTCGGCATGGGCGGCCGCAACCCCTCTGTTCCACAGAGAAACGAACCGTGAAAAATCTGCCGTATCTATCCGGTACCCGGACACAAACACCCCTCCACGCATACTATTGAACAACACATTCGAGTAGTGCCGGTCGGTTATTCGCCGGTCGGCTGATAGCTGAAACCCATCAGCTGAACCGACCAGCTTCTTCAACTCCTCCGCCCCGCGGTGAATGTCCTTCCGTATCTCTGCAGCCGGATCTTCCTTTAAAGACAAAAAACTCCGGGTACTGACCACAGAGGAGACATCCTGTTCCACATCGGCTATAAACATCCACTCTTTCTGTTCCCCCTGTTCGAGTCCGAAGGAACTGTGGACAAGGTATGCTCCCCGCCGGCCGCGCATCGCCGACTCTCCCTGCAGCTCTTTTCCAGTTTTAAAGGGAGAAATCTGCTGCTCCGACAGGAGGATATCCGCCTCCGCTAACCCCCTTTGAAACACTGTGGTGGCCCTAAGAGCCTCACTCGGTTCTGTTCTGTCCGTCACAATAGAGCCCAGGGTATAGATTCCCATTCCTGATGCAGGGTCGACTTCAGCCTGTTTATACCCGTCGAGAAGGGTACTGCTGCGTTCCTGGGCACTCCGGTCCACTCCCGCCGGTAGAATATTACGGAGCCCGTCTAAAATATCAATCCGGCACTCCTCCCCCTCATTCCACAGAAAAGAGCTTCGAACAAAACCAAAACGACTGCTGAGCTCCCAGGAATAGGCAAACCGCAGGCTTAAGGATCTATTTTTCTCCTCAAAAACAACCCGGTTACCAAGGGGGCTCTTCAGCAGCCGTCTTTCGATGGTATACACCCGTGGGGACCTGTCGCAAAAGGGTCGCCAGAAAAAAGCTTGCCCTTGCCCTTGCCCTTGCCCCTGCCTCTGCCTCGGGCGCTGAACGAGCAGTGCCGTGTAGGGCCCGGTGGTATCCGCCGCATCATGAATCTTGTCGTCCGTATAATAGGGAAAAAGCGCGTGGTCCGGGTCCTTCCGACCACAGGTCAAGCCCCCTCTACTGGAAATATACATCCAATGATCTGTTTCACTCGCCAGAGTAAACAGAAACGGCTGCATGTGATCGTAGTCACTTATTTCGAAAAAAGATTCCCCGAACATTTCAGTGTAGGAACCAGCAGTTTCACGGGAACGGCAATCCACCTGAGTAGTGCCAAACAAAATCTTTCTCTCGCCCATGAATCCCCCCTCTATGTGTATCCCTTATTTGTACCTACATTTTACATACATTTATTATATTTGTCGAGTCATTTAAACAGGAATTGAACAATGAATAATTAGGAAGAGTACATAAGGGAACATCTGTTAATCAGCGTATAATTGCCCTCAGACTTGAGCGGGGAAGGGAATTGTTGAATAACGAACACCTCAGCGTAAAGGAAGTGGCCTTTCGCGTCGGCATTCGCGATCCAAACTATTTTTCAAAACTATATAAAAAGCAGTTCGGCCGGGTCCCGACCGAAACTAAATCACACCACCTATGATTAATCCTCATCCGGAGACTGCGGCTTCTTCAGAGTAACCCCGGATTCCTCCGGCGCCTCACCGGCGGACTGCTCCCGCCCCGATGTGGACCGCACCTCTGGTTCCGGCTTCTCGCCACCGGGCCTCTGGCCAGTTGTCTGCTCAGCCTCGCCACCAGGCTTCCCAGCCCCCTGGGCCCCTTGCTGAGAAGCCCCCTGGGCCCCCTCACTGCCGGCATCGGTCTTAAAACCCATAACCTCCCGGACAAGTTCGCTGTTCTTGTCGGAAAATTCGCTATTGATCTCCTGCATAGAGTTCATGGCACTCATTATTTCGTCGCTGCCGACGGCAATCTCATCGATCGCGGATTTTACCTGTGAGGTCAGCTGATTCACATTATTCATGTTGTTCGACATTTCATCCGCGCCGGTGTTCATCTCCTTCGTAGCGGAGGTAATCTCCACGGAGGTGTTCTGCAATACCGTCATAGCCTGCATCACCTGGTCCGAACCGGCGGCCATCTCCTGGGTGTTTGACCCCAGTTCAGAAAAGGATTCGGCAATAGTTTTGAGTTCTTCCATCAGGGAGCTCATACTGCCGTGCAGCTGCTTCAGGGACCCTCCGGTCTTCTCTATCTTAGTGACAATCTCTTGAATATTTCCGGCAATAGATTTGGAGCTTTCCCCCGAGTTTTCAGCCAGCTTGCGAATCTCCTCCGCAACTACGGCAAAACCGCGGCCCGCTTCTCCGGCATGGGCCGCTTCAATTGCGGCATTCATAGAAAGCAGGTTGGTTTGATCGGCGATATTTTTTATTACATCGGTCATCTCAATAATTGAGGTAACCCCGTTGGTCACATCCTTCATCGACTCGTTCGATTCCTCCAGCAACTCGGCCCCCTCCTCGACGCTTTTCAACAATGTCTCCGATTCCTTATGCCGGCTCTCGGCAATTTTGGCCATACTGTTGAGGGATGCCACCATCTCCTCTACCGAAGAAGTGGATTCAGTTACGGAACTCGACTGGTCCTCAGTCTGGGACGTAAGACCACCTATATTCCGCTGAATCTGTTCGGTAGCGGAAGCAGCCTCACCTACCTCCTCACTGAGCTTGTCCATCATCTCCTTAATAGAGTTAATATTGGAGGTAATCTGATGCACAGAAGCGGAGGACTCATTCGCCGCAGCACCAAGTTCATCACCAACCCTTTTGTTGCCCTCGGCGGAATTCTGCACACGTCCGATCAACATTCTTAAAGAGTCGAGAAAATTATTAAACGCATTTCCGACCTCACCGATCTCATTGCTGCTTAACACCTCAACCCGTGTGGTAAGATCTCCCTCACCGTTGGCGATATTCTCCAACTGACTGCTCACCACCCTTAGGGGTTTGATAACTAAACGACGGGTAAGTATCACCAAGACCCCAGCCAGCAGTACAATTGCCACGGCCAAGGCCCCCACAATAATTGCACGAAGGCCAGTAATCTGCGACTGCATAGAAGCCAGCCCGCGCCGATAAAAAATAATCCAATCGTTTACATGGTCAATCCCGTCCATCCCATAGGACTCCGCAAAATAGAGATTATTCGCCCCCTGGGATTCTCTTCTAAACTGCATAGTACCGTTTTGCACCCTTTCCAAATACGGACGGAACTCCTCAACCCCCTGTTCGCTGAGAATCAAATCGGTATCAGGATGGGCTATCACCTTTCCATCCGAATCACCCATAAAAATGTATTCATCCTCTCCAAAAGTCTCTTGTTGGGTAAAAATATCGGTAAAATAGTCCATTTGGGGGGCAACAATCGCGGCCCCGATCACCCGGTTTTGATACTTCACCGGCGCGGCGATCACAAAAATCGGGTTCCCACGCAACAGGCTGGGATACACCTCGCTCACAAACACCTCAGAACCGTTCCTCATAGCATCAATATAATTTTTTGCCCCGGCCTTCCCCAGGGTGTTTCCGTCGACGGTATCAATGAAAAAACCACCCGGCGGTATCTCCCGCCTTTCCCCGTTATAATTCACCGAAATCGTCTCGGCACCGCTTGTAAAAGAGGACACCGGAAGGTTTTCGTAATAGGGATACACCGAATGCAGGGACTCCAAATACTCCTGTGCGGCCTTATACGCCTCCTGATCAGTCGGGTCAAGACAGGCCTGTACCACCCTCTCGTCATTTGCAATCCCTTGCACCACAAGTATTTGATCCTCCAGCCACACCGACAGAGCCGACTTGATATTCCCCGTAATCGAGCCTCCCAGCTGCTGCTGATAAGTATCAATCGTGCCCCTTACAATCCATTCAGCTCCAAAGCCGATAATGGAAAATACCACAATAAGCACCGGTATAAGCCAGAGTAAAAAAGTCCTTAAAATAGATTTTTTCATATATAAACTCCTAATATTTTTTCACCTACAGCCCCTAGTATAAAGAAAAAAAACAGGTGCATATAGTAATTTTTTAAAAAAATACCCCTTCCTTAGACGTCTCGGCCCCCGTCAGCTTCCCAGGCCCCGCCGTCAGAAATCTCGAGTGAGCCCTGTGTCGGTCTGGGAAGGCAGCCGGCATCACCTATCCCTGCTGCTGCTGCTCCTCCTCCCCGTAAAACCCCTGCGCCCGGGCAAAAAAGTCCTCATCCCCAAAATTCCCCGATTTCAGAATGAAAGCAGCCTCGCCCCCTACCGACTTCACCCAGGGCACCCCCGGAGACACCTGCGGCCCAATCCAGAACGCCCTTACCCCCAAGCTTTGTACCACCCGCCCGGAGGTCTCGCCCCCGGCTACTATAAAGTTTTTCACCCCCCCTTCGGCCAGCCGGGCGGCCAGCCTGCCAAAGACCTCCTCAATTGCAGCACCAATCTTCCTCGCATCACCTCGAATCCTGTCGGTGGTGGAGTACAGCATCGGGGCCGTCCCCTCCCCGCTCCTCTCTGCAGCCCACTGGAACAACTCCTCCACATAGCCCTTATCCTTGAGACACCTGTCACCGTCAAGTTGCAGCGATGGGGCTCCCCTACGGTAGGCCGCGACCTGCTTCCGGGTGGCCTCGGAACAGGAGCCGGAGAGTATCACCGTCTTACCCCCAGAGGGCCGGCCCTGCCGTTTTGCCTCGGCAATCTCAAGGGCACCTTTATTCTGCAACCTGGACAATCCCAGGGCCAAACCGGACCCCCCTGTAAGCAAGGGCATATCCTTCACCGCCTCTGCAATAACGGCAAGGTGCTCATCCTTCAGTGTGTCCAACACAATATAACGGTATCCAGCCTGGAGGCAGTTTAAAATCCGGTGCCGTACCGCGGCGGTCCCCTGATCTACCACCTCAGCGTGCACCTCGGCAACCGAACCTTCCGTTTGAGCTGCGAGGAGCCGGGCGATCTTCGCGTCCTTCATCGGATTCAGGGGGTGGTCCTTCATCCCCGACTCATTGAGCAATTGGTCGTGCACAAACAAGTACCCCTTATACACAGTACGACCATTGACCGGAAGGGCAGGACACACCACCGTACATTCGCTTTCCAAACTCTCTAACATCGCGTCAGCTACTGGTCCGATGTTTCCTTTCTCCGTACTATCAAAGGTGGAACAGTACTTAAAATAGAAGCGGTCGCACTTCATTCCCCTCAGCCAGTCCAAGGATCTTCGGGCCTGTTCCACCGCCTGTTCCACCGCACAGGACCGGCTTTTAAGGCTTATCACGTATGCCTCGGCGGGAACATTGAACTCCGGGGCCGGCACTCCGTTTATCTGGACAGTTGAAATACCATACTCCACCAAAAAACCGGCTATGTCCGTAGCCCCTGTAAAATCATCTGCTATTACCCCTAACTTCATGGCAACTCCTTCCAATATAGAGCATAGTTAGAAGTCGCCTTTATGTGTAGCCGCCCATTCCGCAGAAAGTCAAATTTGCTGTTCGAATTTGCTGTCAAAAACCCTATACTCACTTCGTCAGCTATGCTACTATAACTATGTATTACTTTTGTATTTCGAAGTAAAACGAAACTTACAAGAACCGGAGTGTATGTATGAGTATCAAACTGAAAAAAGACTACCGTTATTCTCTGCTAATTCCCACAAGTATGGGTATAAGAATCACCCCGCTTAATGGGCAACCTGTGCATTCAAGCGAACTCTTTAAGATGCAGGTTACCAGCGCCGAATCAAATGTGGGCAGCGTGTCCTCCTATCTCGGCCTTCCGGTAAAAATCCTCACCACCTTTGTAAAGGACAGCCCCATCGCCCGGATGATTAAGGACAATCTCCATCACCGCAACATGGATTTTGAAGGCAAGGATGTAGAGCAGGGGGGACCCTGGGGATATCGTCATCAAATAAACATTGCAGACAGCGGCTTCGGCTCCCGCGGTCCCCGGGTCTTTAACGACCGAGCAGGAGAAGTTGGCCGCACTTTGAATGTAAAGGACTTCGACCTTGAACGGATTTTCGGTAAAGAGGGTGTACAAATCATCCATATTTCCGGCCTCATAGCAGCAATGTCCCCGGAAACCGGTCGCTTCTGCCTCGAATTGGCCCGGGCTGCAAAAAAATACGACACCCGCATCTCCTTCGACCTGAACTACCGGGCCTCCTTCTGGGAAGGCCGCGAACAGGAACTGCGGGATATCTTCAGCGAAATTGCCGGAATCTCCGACATTCTAGTCGGGAACGAAGAAGACTTTCAGCTCTGCCTCGGAATCCAGGGGCCGGAAGCCGGCGGGAAGGACATCGCCGCAAAAATCGACGGCTTCAAGGGTATGATAAACCGGGTAAAGCAGGAATATTCCAACGCTTCCGTGTTTGCCACAACCCTGCGACAGGTGGTCAGTGCAAACCGGCACCTGTGGGGTGCTATAATGTCGGCGGACGACCAGTGGCATATAGTCGAACCCCGCGAAATTGATGTGCTCGACCGGATCGGCGGCGGCGACGGCTTTGTCGGCGGACTGCTCTACGGCGTACTGCAGGGCTGGGACCCTGAAAAATGCGCACACTTCGGCTGGGCCACAGGCGCCCTGGCAACAACCTTCGAAACAGACTACGGCCAGCCCGCCGACGAAGAGCAGGTGTGGAGCATCTGGGAGGGAAACGCCCGGGTCAAACGCTAATCCGCACAGCGTATGCTCAGCCGCGCATACGCTCATGGAGAAGCAGCTCCGCACTAAGAGGGGGAGGCGATTGACCTCGCCCCTCCTCTCTCCTATTATCACACTATGAGCAGAAACCTCGAAAATCTATTACAGCAGCAAAAGAAGGCCTCCGTTCTTCCCTTTGATCCCGATGCCGAGCCATCCGTGGTCTTCGATTTTACCGAGAACAACCCCGATCTGAAGAATATCGATCCGGCGGACACAGAGGGGTTCACCAGGTACGTATTCGGAGTCCTGGCGCAGGCGGGAAGCCGTATCGGCCTCGGCGGATATCGTGAAAACCGAACTATCTACCGACACAGTGCCCTTTTTTCAGGTGGAAAGGTGCGTTCCTACCATCTGGGGCTCGACCTTTGGGTGGAGGAAGATACGCCGGTGTTGGCCCCCTTCGAGGGGGAGGTACACAGTTTTCAGGACAACCGCGGGCAGGGCGATTACGGCCCGACAATTATCCTAGCCCATACCCTTGAAGGGGTCCGGTTTTACACCCTGTACGGACACCTCTCTCGGGACTCTCTAAAAGGTCTTACCACGGGAGTATGTTTTTCCGCCGGTGATACAATAGCCGAAGTAGGCAGCAGCGCCGTAAACGGCAACTGGCCACCTCACCTGCATTTCGAAGTAATCAAGGACCTCGAAGGCCTGTCCGGCGACTTTCCCGGTGTATGCGCGCCGGAGGACGCACCCCGCTACCTCAAAAATTGTCTCGATCCGAACCTGGTACTCAAACTGAAAACCCTCGGCTGGACGGGGTAACCGCCCCGCCGGCCGGTCACGGCCGGATAAAATAGTCGACGTTACTCTGCACGGTCAATCCGCCCACCGGCGCCACTATTTCACCCTTTTGAAGCCCCATCCCTTCGGGCAGCTCGAATTGCGGGTCCATATTCCGGAAGTACTCCAGTGAATAGGGCAGCAGCTTCATATGTACAGAATCCGGGCCGCTCGCAGTAATAATCCCGCTCAAATTAAAGTCCACTTCACCAAGAGGCGTACGCACTACATACAGCGGGATCTCCCGCCCGCTCTGATGACGCCGCAGATGGGTTGCAATATTGATGACTGTTGTAGCATCAATCGGCTGGGACGCGTTGTATATCTTCTGAATCGGCAAACCCGCCACATACAACTGAAACAGCTCTATGCCGATCTGCCGGCAGTTGTAGCAAATCTTCTTCATCTCCTCCACGTTGTCATTGATGCCTGATAGCAAAATGATGTTGTTGTACACGGTGATTCCCCGGGAGAGAAACTTCGAAATCAACGAACTGTGTTCCAGCCGAAACTCGGAGGAGTGGATGAATTGGGCCTCGATCTCTATCCTGGTCGGATTCACCGCTGTCAGCTTCTGCAGAGCGGCAAGTCGATCAATCACCTCATCGGTAAACAGATGGGGCTCATAGGTAAAAGTGGTGCTCCGCAGGCGCAGCGCGTGTATATGGGGTATGTCATTCACAGCTTCGGCAAAACGAAGGATCTCGTCTAAGAGAGTAAGGATAGAGGCGTTGGCCGACAGTACCACGTCGCTTACCTCAGGCACATTCCTTATATACTCCAGGGCCCTCTGAAACTCATGCTCCTCGGCTGTTGCTGCAGCGATATCAACATCCACCCTGGTCAGGTGAGAACGGAACACCGAAGTTATGCCGGTCAGCACCACTCCTTCATCCAGTCGGCGCATTTCCACCAGCTCATCTTGGACACGATTCAACTTTTCCCCATCAAACTCCCGTTCAAAAGCCGGCTGACCATCAAACTTGCCTAAAAAGAGCCCTTCATCACCTATTTCCGCCATAAACTCTACATCGATAGTGCCGCTTTCATTTTCCCGGGCACCGTCAAAGGAAAAGCTGGGCACAAACTCACGATAGTAATCGGCGGTATAGGGAGTGCGAATCCACACATTTTTAGGATTCTCACTGCTCTGTTCCACCGCCCATCCGCTGGCGTTCCAATCGATCTTTCCGATCCGGGTAGCGGTGCAAAGAATAGGAATGGCACGGTCAGTAAGGTGTCCGCGCAGATAACTGAATACTTTGTGCCCCTTCGACAGTGGTGTCCAGTACACGCTGTTTCCCTGGATCGGGCTGGCGGGGATATAGATATAGTGCAGCTCCGAACCGGCGCCCCTCAACTCTCTATACAGCTGTGTCAACTCATGCCCCTGATCGTTGCAGTTATTCAAAAACGGCGTCTGGGTATACACCTGGACTCCCGCCTTCACCAGAGAAGAGATTATCTCCAGACTCTGGGGGGAAACCTCATCGGGATGAATAAAATGGGTGGCAATCTCGATGCGCTTGTCCTGTTTCTGCAGCTCCCGGTTTGTATCACGCAGGTAGTTCAACCAGAAGGCCCCATCCTTATAGAAAAGATCCGGGTAGTAGGAGATACACCGCGAGGCAATCCTGATGGTCTGAATATGAGGAATAGACTGAAGGCCCTCAACCGCCCGGGTCAAAGTCCTTTTGTTCAACAGCGGCTCGCCGCCGGTGAGCACAATTTCCTTTATACGCGGGGAGTCGCGAATATATTCTATCGCCCGGTCTACATCCTCCACCGTTGGGGCTGTTTGATTTCGAGTATCCTTATGCTTGCGAAAGCAAAAACGACAATACACCGGACAGCTCATATGAAGTACAAAAATTGGACGGTTTTGGTACATCTGCTCAATCAGCCCGCGGTGAAACTGACCGACCCAGGTATTCTTCAGGCCCGCATCATCCAGCTCTTCAACAAAGGGCATAAACTGGTAGGCAATATCCCCTGATAATCTGGCCTGACGTATCACATGTTTTGATAAGCGTACAGGGTAGGTATCAATAACCCTTTGCAGATCATCCCGGTCCTCCTCCGGAATACTCACATTCGACAGCTTCTCAAATTGCGCCACATTCCGGACCGAAACCAGCTCTTCCCCTGGAATCAGGACCTCCAGAATAGACATCAAAAACCGTTTCGGCAGCTCAACTCCACCTACCTTCACCGGTCCCGTACGCTGATGGTTCGCCGATTCCAATTGCTTCACCGCCTCTCGAAAAAAACCGGTCTCATCGGCTCCGGAGGCCTTTAGCAGGTTCTGAAATTTTTCCTCGCCGGATACCCTAACATCGCCGCCATAGGCAGCAGCACCATAAAGTACCCCGGCAAACTCAGCTCCAAGTAAAGATTCTTCTCCATATGCATCAAGAAAACCGGCCACCGATCGCCTTAATTCATCAAAAGAAACCTCTACACTTTCACCCGTATGTGTAAACTCACACGCAATTGTCTTTTCCATAGCCCCTACCCTATGAAGATTCCTAGGAAAAATCAAGAAAAAAGTGAGCCAAATAGCAATTCAAAATTTGGTCGGCTATCACCTTTTACATTTGAAACTGCTGTAGCCCACACAATTGTAATTCACAGCACTTTGAGCTTGACAATAGAACTCACACTCGTTATCTTAATAATAAGAATTATTCTTAATTTAATTCTTAAGGAGTCTAAGTGGCGCGGCTGAACAAAAGCGATTTTCGCGACAGTATACTTGAACTGGTAAAAAGCACTGAAGCCCACCCTACCGCACGCTGGGTGTACGACAATTTGCGGGAAGAATACCCATCGGTTGCCATTGGAACGGTGTATCGAAATCTCAATATTCTAGTATCGGAGGGTTTGATAAAGAGCATCCAATTCGATGATTCAACCGATCATTTTGATGCCAATACAGGTAAGCATTATCATTTTATATGCGAAAGGTGCGGAGCTATCCGCGATTTACAAATTCCCTTCGACCCGTCCCTTGAACACCTGGTCGAAAAACACACCGAGTACAAGATACACAATCATCGGCTCGATTTTTACGGATTGTGTGAACAATGTAAGCGCACATAAGGCATAGGAAAAAGTTTTTTTAACAGATATTTTAGAATAAGAATTATTCTTATTCTTAATATATACTTTAGTGACCCTGTCACTGAAACAAATTTAAGGAGGCTACATTATGGCAAGAGTAGCAAGAGAAATGGTCGAAAAGGCCGGAGTCAATGCAGATCAACTGGTAGATCTGCTCGTTAAGAACGCATCAGCGGAACTCACTACATTCTATTATTACACCATCCTGAGAGTAAACCTGATCGGACTGCAAGGAGAAGGAATCAAAGAAATTGCGGAAACCGCCCGTATCGAAGATCGAAATCACTTTGAAGCCCTCGTTCCGCGTATATACGAATTGGGGGGTGAACTACCGGGAAATATGGTCGATTTTCACAACATCTCAGCCTGTCCGCCGGCTTCTCTCCCTTCAGATCCCTCCGATGTAAAGGCAATTCTCAAGGTCTTGGTAGAGGCGGAACGCTGTGCTGTCCGCGGGTATTCAGAAATATGCAACCTTACCGCCGGTAAGGACCATCGGACCTACGATCTCGCTCAAGCTATCCTCAATGAGGAGATAGAACACGAATCATGGTTCTCCGAATTCCTCGGTGAAGGCCCCTCGGGACACTTTCTGCGGGAAGGTCAGACATCTCCCTTTGTCAGCAAGTTTCTGAAGTAAGATGTAAGGGGGGCCGCTGTTTTAAGCCGCCCCCCACTCTTCCTCTCAATTTGTAATGCCCTTATTGATATTTCCCCCACCCCCTTCCAAGCCCGCAGCATTTTAAAACGGCTGCTATAGACAGTACTGAAACGACCAATTACACTACACTGGTACATGCAATCCTCCAACGATGTATATACACAACTACGATCTCATTTGGATACGATGCCCGTAGCCTTTCCGCAGTCGGAATCGGGCATAGAAATTGATATCCTAAAGCGTTTTTTTACAGAAGACGAGGCCCGAATCGCCCTTAATCTAAGTATGCTCCCGGAGCCTGCCCGGCGGATACACCGTCGAGCACAGCGTAGGGATCACCACATTGACCTCTCTACAACCGAAAAACTTCTGCATAATCTTGTAAAGAAAAAGGCGGTACACAGTACTCTTGCAAGAAAACGGGGAAAGATTGTCAGACTGTACGGAAAGCTCCCCTTTGCCGTCGGTTTGTATGAGTTTCAGGTTGATAGACTTACCCGCGATTTTGAATATGAGGCTTCGGCCTATATGGACGAAGCCTTTATGGAGGATTTTATACAGGAAAAACCGCGCCAAATGCGGACCATACCTATTAATGAAACAATCCTTCCCGATAGGGCGGTAAGCCAATATGACAACATCCGCCATGTAATTGAAAATTCAACGGGCCCCTTTGCCTTGCAAAACTGCGTATGCCGCCAAGGGCGCGAACTGATAGGAGAGCAATGCCGTCAAACAGAGATGAAACAGACCTGTCTTGCCCTTGAAAGCGCCGCTTCCCAGGTAATCGCGGAAAACCGAGGCACGAAGCTTACCAAGCAGGAAACACTGGATTTTCTTCGGCAGGCAGAAAAAGAGGGATTGGTACTACAAGCCCAGAACACACAGCACCCAGTGTTTATTTGCAGCTGCTGCAGCTGTTGTTGTGCTATTCTCTCCCGGGCAAAAAAATTGCCGAACCCAGGCTCATTTTTACATTCGAACTATATCGCGAAAATTGATCACACACGATGCATAGGATGTACACTTTGCCTTCCCCGCTGCCCGATGGATGCCATCTCCATGGCTGATATATCGAACAGTAAATCCACCGAAGCGTCCGCAGGAGGCAAAGCAAAACCACAGATCGCAGCAGTGGAACCGGACCGCTGCATTGGCTGCGGGCTCTGCGTCTCGGCATGCACTTCCCATGCAATTTGTATGCAGCGCCGAGGTGAAGTTGAAACCCCTCCAAAATCAGCGATGGGAATGTACGTTAAAATGCTGTACGGCCGATTCGGCTTTGTAAAAGCTACAGCTCTTTTGCTAAAGGCGGGGATAGGATTAAAGGTGTAGAGGTCTTTCCATTTCAAGAAAGTGCGTCAAGAAACTGCGTTTCTTGTGCGTTTCTTG
>CAZDFY010000039.1:13136-29813 GCA_964504785.1 uncultured Sediminispirochaeta sp.
TGCGTTTCTTGTGCGTTTCTTGATATACCGAGACTGAAGTACTTAATTCTCTGTACCAGAAGGATTAATCATATTGAGTAGTTCCACACGGTTTTTTGCACCTGTTTTCTCATATATACTGCTTATATGGGCTTTTACTGTACGATCGGTGATAAAAAGGGCCTCAGCGGTTTGGCGGATGGTCATACCGCTGAAAAGATACTCCAGAACTTCAACTTCTCTCTTCGACAGACGATATCCGGACACAATATCTTCTAATTTAGGCACTATTGTTCCGGTTACCAACAAGCCCAAAGGGTCCTGAAACCGATCGAAAATAGGCTTTACCCGCATTTTAACCAGCCGTTTCTTATCTGTTTCTTCTCGCCTATCTGGTAGCATCACATTCACTTCTCGTTCCGGCTCACCAGAGTTCCAGCTGTCTATCTCCGACAAAAGCGGATTTAATTCCGTTAAGACCGGATCTAATTTGAAGTAAGAAAACACCCTCCCGTCGCCCAAAACTGCTTTTGCCTTGCGGTTTTGATACACCCGCTTGCGATCACGATCATAGAGAAGCACCAAATCTTCGACAGAATCAAGAATTTTTTCCGCTAACAGTCCGGGACTAATCTTTAAAAATCCATATTTCCAGATCGCATACACCATCGCACCAATCCATACAGAAAAGATAACCGGCGATTGGGTCGGAAGGTCCCATCCTGGAATAAAGGGATTCAACACATATTCACCTGTTACCAAAAAAACGGTTATTAATGTCATCCTAATTAACAACACAGCCTGCTTTTTCTCCCGGTTCAAGCGTGCATGACGGTAATACCGTATGTAATAATTAAGAGGAACAAACCACATAGTTACCGCATACAGGATCCACACCAAATTCAGGGGGTTTTCCTTCGCCACTTGAAGCTGTACAGTCCCATCCGGAAGGGCATTAATGACCAAAGAAAAGGGGTAAAAAATGTTTATCAGTGCCAACATCAGAGCTGGAAAGTAGATCAAGACCACATACACTACTGGAAGTGATTTATTCGAACTAAGCAGATACGCAAAATGAAAGTTCAGCGGGAAAACAAAGAACATCCCAATGCATGAAAGAGGCAAGAGTACGGTTAAAAGAGGAATATCATTGCTGTTATACACAAAATAGGCTAATGAATTCCATTGAAAAAGCGCTAAGGCCATTAGACTGAGTACGTTGTGGGTTACAGTTTTTATCTTCATTCTCTGTAGTATGATGAAGAGATAGAGATAAAAGGCCGAAGCGGCAATATTTAAGATATTCAGAAAAACCACACACCTATTGTAGCATCACTTGTGATATTTTCATCATTTTTTTCAAAATAAGGGAAAGCCGGCAATTAAAGTATACTTTTTTGAAATGCCGGGACCGGGACTTTTTACCTCATGTTCATCATCCTAAAGAACAGTAATGAGGATTTTACAAATCAGGTCGAAAAAATACAAAAAAAACTAAACCTATCGGCTCACTCTACTGACCAGCCAGTCCGTCCACGACTGAAGACCCGCCCCGGTCTTGCAGGACACTTCGAAAATCTCTATCGAAGGATTCAGCCTTTTAACTCTTTGGTAGAGGCTGTCCATATCGAAATCGCCCATCCGCAGGTAATCGGTCTTATTCACAATCAGAGCCTCACATTCACGAAACATCAACGGATATTTTAGGGGTTTATCATCCCCTTCGGGTACGCTTAAAATCATCACATTGCACTCTGCCCCTGTGTCGGATTGGGCGGGACAAATCAGATTCCCTACATTCTCCAAAATAAGCAAATCAATATCATTTAAATCAATCTCCGAAAGCGTCTTAGAGACCATATAGGAATCCACGTGACAAAACCCGCCAGTATGCAGCTGTACAGCAAAACCGCCGGTGGCGATAATACTCTCCGCATCGACCTTGGAGTCCATATCCGCCTCAATGACTGCGGAATTCAATTTGTCCTTTAAAGCCTGAAGGGTGTGAATTATTACACTAGTTTTTCCTGCTCCCGGGGAGGACATTAAATTTAACATAAAGGTGTTTGTTTCTTTTAAACGGGTGCGTACATTCTCGGCTTCTTTACGATTATCAGCACGAATATCTTCTTCGATTTGAATTAGCTTTACTTCTCTTTCCATGGGATAACGACTCCTGCTTCGTTTACTAGGTAGCTTCCATACTCTTCACTGTATACTCTGTTCCGGATATCATATCGGCTTCAGCAGCCCCGCAGCGTTGACATGAAATATTCTCATCTGAATACATATCAACGACAAACACCTCTCCGCAGTGATTACAAAGAAACCGACATGGGATTTTCTGAACTTCAATTTGAGCCCCTTCGGCCACGGATCCCTTACTGATAGTGTCAAAATAGCGCTGGATCCATTCCTGTTCAAGGTCGCTCATTGCTCCGATTTCAAGAAACACCTTATACACCTTTTTTACATGAGTGCGGAGGGCGTGTTTTAGTACTATTTCCAATATGTCATGTGTGACCGGCAATTCATGCATTATTTAACAGTAGCCCTGTTATCGTAAAATGACAAGAGTTTCTCCAGGAGGTTCTCCAAATGAACTTAAGTAAACATCATTAAAATGTGAAATATCGTATTGACACCCGAAAAGTTTCTTTCTATAGTTACGTTCAAGGAAAATTAACAATGCGACAGTATGACAGCACAGTACGCACTTTACTCACCTCTCTTTCACCAGTCGTCGTACTATCTGTCGTCCTCGTCCTAGTTACCGGTTTTATAAACCGTCGGGTAAGCGTATAGGCTGTACTAAATGAGTATATTCCGGCCTGTCGCCTCTCCGGCGGCAGGCCTTTTTTTATGCTCTACACTCCAGCTTAAAGCTCGTTTTACTATTTTAATAGGGTACGCGGATGAGCGTAACTGCAAAAGGAGGTTTTTGTGAAAAAGGGAAAATCAACCGGAGCAAAAGCACTGGTAAGGGCATTAGAAAATGCCGGAACAGAAATAATTTTTGGGTATCCCGGCGGGGCCAACCTGCCGATTTATGAGGCGCTGCAAAGGTCTTCGATTCGGCATATTCAAACTCGCCATGAGCAGGGGGCCGCGCATATGGCGGACGGTTATGCCCGCGCAAGCGGGAGGACCGGAGTGTGTATGGCCACCAGCGGGCCCGGTGCAACTAATCTTGTTACGGGAATTGCAACCGCCTATATGGATTCTACACCGGTAGTGGCGATCACCGGCCAGGTTTCACGAACTATGATTGGGAACGATGCCTTTCAGGAGGTAGATATAACCGGAATCACCATTCCGATTACCAAACACAACTATCTTATCCAATCAGCCCCACAGGTGGCCCCTACTATCGAAGAAGCCTTCTTTTTGGCCGGGTCTGGACGTCGAAGTCCGGTTGTAGTGGATATCCCGAAAGATGTTCAGACTGATGAGTTTGCCAACGAGCACGAAAAACGGAGGGTCCTTGAAGGGTACAACCCGACTACCAAGGGGCATCCCGGGCAAATAAAACGGGCGGCTGCCATGTTGAAAGAGGCTGAACGGCCGATCATCATTACCGGTGGCGGGGTAATTTCATCTAACGCCTACGAGGATGTTGCTGCTTTTGTTGAAACCCTCAAAATCCCAGTGGTACACACCCTTATGGGAAAATCCGCATTTGATAATCACAACCCCCTTAACCTCGGACTGTTCGGGTATCATGGAAGCCGCGCAGCCAATACAGCTGTCTCTAAAACAGATCTCATTGTTGCAATCGGAACCCGTTTTGGTGATCGTTCAACCGGCCCCCTGGCAAGCTTCGCCCGCAATACTAAGATCATTCATATTGATGTGGATCCGGCTGAAATCGGTAAAAATGTTCCTGCGTACTTACCGATAGTGGGGGATATAGCCGATGTCCTTCCACGGCTCACAGCACTTCTTTCTTCTACCGGGACCCCCAAGAACATCTGGACTGCAGGCCTGCTTGAACAAAAGGAAAAATCCTTTGATGGTCAGAAAAGAGGCTCCGAAACCCCGAACCTCTCAACCCCGCTTGCACTGAAGGCTGTTTCGGAGGCCTTTCCCGATGCACTGCTGGTAACCGATGTAGGGAGACACCAGATTTATGCCGCCCAGCTTTTTCCTGTAAAGGCCGGCCGCAACTTCATCACCAGCGGCGGCCTGGGCACCATGGGCTTCGGTTTACCTGCTGCGATCGGCGCCGCTCTCGCCTGTCCTGAGAAGCAGGTGGTGCTCGTAACAGGTGACGGTTCATTCCTCATGAATATACAGGAACTGGTAACTGCGGCGGAGGCTGGTATAAACCTGACCGTACTTGTGATGAACGACAGCCGACTCGGGATGATCCAGCAGCTGCAGGACGGGTTTTACAAAAGCAGGTTCGATGTAAGCAAGTTCAGCCAGGAACTACATTTTGACCGATTGGCCGCTGACCTGGGATGCAGGGGTGCCCGTGCCGAGACAGAATCTGAAATCAAGCACGCCGCCTCCGCTGCCGCATCGGCAGAGGGGGTAACAGTTATAGACTGTAAAATCGGCGAGGAATCCCACGTATATCCGATGGTTACCGGCCGCAATTTGCTGGAACTCACTGAAGGAGAAGACTAATGAAACATACGATATCAATTCTCTGTGATGACATTCCGGGGGTGATGACACGAATTTCCGGACTCTTCTCAAGACGCGGCTTTAATATCGAGAGCCTTACTGTGGGCCATACCGAACGGGAGGGGAAGAGCCGCTTTACCATAGTGGTAGAGGGTGACGACGGCGTGTTGGAACAGGTCCGCAAACAGCTTCAGAAACTGGTCCATGTGATCAAGGTGTGGGACTTGAACAATGACCGCATTCTTGAACGGGAACACGCCCTGGTAAAAGTGGAAGTCCACGATAAGGACCGTGCTCACCTTCTTCAACTTATAACCGTACTTCAAGCCAGGATCCTAAACTCTTCCGGTGCAATATGGGTCCTGGAAATAACCGGTGACTCAAAGGCTGTAGATAGTGCAATCAATCTGCTTGGTCAATTTACGATCCTCGAATCCATTAGGACCGGTAAAATTGCCCTGGAACAGGGAAGAAAATAGTCCTTATTTGTTCCCCGCAGCGCCGGGTTCTCCCCCTTTAAATACTAGCACAAAGCGGGTACCGGCGTTGCTGTCGATAGTGAGGGTGCCGTGAAGCTGCTTTATAAGCGCATCCACCAATATAAGACCTAGAGAATCTGCACTATCCGGTGAAAAATCAGGCGGCAGCCCAACTCCGTTGTCCTCCACTGTGAGTGTGTAGCGATCATCCTGTGTCTTTCCAAAACTCACTGTAATCACCCCCTCCCGGCTAGATGGAAAAGCGTGCTGAACTGCATTCATCAGTAATTCATTTAGAATAATTCCGCAGGGCACCGCATGGGTAATGGACAGGTTTATCTCATCTACCATGGATTTGATTTCAATGCGGGAATGATCATCGATGGTAGTTGTAAAGGTGGATAAAAATGATTCGATATATGTTTTCATATTCACATCGGTAAAATTGTCGGATTGGTAGAGCTTCTCATGGGTTAAGGCCATAGAGTAGATACGGTTTCTCGTTTTTAACAGGGCATTTTTTACATCCTCGACGGTATGTACCTGTTCCCGCTGAAGGTTAAGCAAGCTTATCACCACATTCAAATTGTTTTTTACCCTATGGTGGATCTCATCAAGGAGCATTTCCCGCTCTTCCAGAGCCAGCCGTAATTCACCTTCACGGGTCTTCACCTGTTCTATAAGACGGTTGGTAGAACTGGCCAGGGTCATGAGTTCAGGTACCCTGCTCGAATAACGAACCCGCACACTGTAATCTTCATAGGCCGCCCGCTGCAGCACCTCATCCAACTCTTCAATCCTCCGGACCAGCTTCATCTCTACGAGCTTATAGGAAACTCCCGAAGAAAGGACAATCATGACCAGCATACTGAGACCGGCAATTAAGTAAAACATGGCTATAAAATCGTAGTAATAAGAAAGATCATACTCTAAAAAAATAATCGGATACTGTACAAAGTCAAAACCGGAACGCTTCATATGCCGTTTTCGATAGATATGTAGTGATTCATCCTCTTGCCGTCTGAAAGACACGCCCTTATCCAGGGCCTGGAGCACCGCGTTATCAACTGGTACTTCTTTTCCGGTTATTAAGGATCTTGAACTTACATTAGTCTGATAAATAATATCAAAGCCCACTATATTACTATTTGAAGTTTGTATCTCGGTAAAAAAAGTCTCAAATAAATGGGTATAGAGGGTATCGGAATGTTGAAGGCGCATATATTCTTCAAAGGATACCGATGTTTCAATTATCCATTCACTCCCTTCCGGGCTGAAATAGGAGTAAATCATCTTTGTCCCCTGCATATTTGATAAACCCAGGCGCTGGGTAAACACCTTGCCCTTACCGTATATTGACCGTATAAATCCGGAAAAACTTTTTTCCATGTCTAACAAATTAAGCCCGATATCACTCTCAAAGGTACTTTGCACCACAACACCCTGAGGATTAATAAGGTAGACATCAACGCCGTCATAAATATCCACCATTTTATTTAGGGCATCATCATCGATGGGATAGGGAGTTCCTTCAGTTCCTTCGGTGAGTTTCTGATAAATTTCCATTAGTGCATTCTCGCTGTAGTCCCGCACTTCCGCCTCAAAGGGTTCCATAATAATATGAAAGCTTCCCAGGCGGTTCACCACCTGCTGCTCAATGTCCTCAATATCACGGTCCCTTATAGAAGAAAAATTGTAGTGAGAGTGCACTACAAAGAACAAAGTGAGGGCGAGTGAATTAAGAAACACAATGATTATAAGAATGCTAATGATAAAACGCTTCAAATTACTACCTTATGGTTGTGTTGAAATGAAATAGTAAGATATTCCCCCTCTTCGGTCAATAAATATTCCCTTTTATACCCATTTACACAGTATTTTATTTTATTCTTGCCGTACTATGGATGTAGTATTACTCTGTAATTAAATAAGAACTTTATGTTAAGGATGTTTTTATGAGAAAACTAGTGTATCTTTTTCCAGTCATCCTGCTGATAGCCGCCTGTGCATCCGCCCCTGAGGAAGAACCTCAACCGAAAGAGGAGCCCCAAACAGCAGAACAACCCGCAGAAGAGGTTACCGATACAAAATACAAACAAGCCGCCGAGAAGGCCCTGAAAGAGGCTGAAGAGGCGAAGCTTAAAGCTGAATCCCTCAAAGCCCCCAAAGCAGTACCCGAACTATACAGTGAAGGAGAGGAAAAACTAACTGAAGGCCGGGCGGCGGAATCGAAGGAGGACTTTCAGAAAGCCTCAGAGATGTACAACAGTGCGAAGGATTCCTTTCAAAGGGCCGCCGAAAAAGCGGAAGAACTCAGAGCAAAGGCACAAAAGGCCCTGCAGGAAGCTGAAGAGGCTATTTCAAATGTAGAGAAAAGCGCCGCCGAGGCGGAAGAAGAAACAGCGCGTCCAATTGAAGAGGAAGAACAGGAGGGAGAGAATAATGAGTAAAAAATTGAATCTGCTAATAGCTCTCACTATGCTGTTACTGCCCCTTATGGTAGTGACCGCGCAAAACCTCCAGAATAACCCCGATTACCGTGAATCCCTGCGGTATAAACAGCTTTCCGAACAGGCATTGGAAGAAGGAGAGTATGAAAAGGCCCTTGAATATGCCGAAAAATCAAAGGAGTTTTCCCAAAAATCTGAAGAATATGTGCAGTACATGCTTGCGAAATATCGGGCCAACAGTGCCCTCTGGAAAGCCCGAAACCGAATGGGCCAGGTAAAGCGTGCGGGAGGTCAGTCAAGTAATCCCTCTAAGTTTCAAACTGCCCAGGAATTGGTAGAAAGAGCATCAACCCTTTTTGATGATGAAGTATTTGATGAGAGTCGACGAGCAGCTGTAGAAGCGGTAGATATCCTCAACAGTATCGAAATCAAACGGGCCGAAAGCACCCTGCCTGCGGCATATGTTGTGAGGGACATGCCTGGCCGGGAAGATTGTTTCTGGAGGATCGCGGGGTACGAGTTTGTCTATGACGATCCCTCCGGATGGTGGCCAATCTACCAGGCAAACCGCGAAAAACTGCCCCAACCGGATAATCCTGACCTCATTTATCCCGGAACAGTGATGGTGATCCCCGAACGTTCCGGTGAAACCCGCCGGGGAGTATGGGTGGACGGCACTATCAAAGCGGAGGCTCCCTAGTTTTCACTGGCCTCACGGATCTCCTGCTGTAGTTCAGCGTAACTGTCCACATTTTCCTGCCCAATTTCAGTAAGCTTGGAAGAAGCTTCAAGAATTGAGTCTGTGTGGACAGTACTTTCATCAAGCTGACGACGCACTTCGGTAATAGTGGTAGCAATATGCTCCACTGATCGGGTTCCGGATTCCAGGCTATTATCCATCACCCTAAGCGATTCGTTCACAGTTTCATTTACTTGATTCAAGTTTTCTATTGCCTGCTGCATATCCGCATGTCCCGACCGAAACTCATCCATCCCCGTAATAATCTCCAATAAACCCTCATGAACATCTGAAATTTTAGAACGAATCTCATTAAACACACCCTGCAGAGAATCACCTTCCTGCACTGCCTGCGCAATCAGAGAACGGTTCTCTTCAAGGGTAGAGCGAATGCTTCTTGAGTTTTCATTCGTCTCTTCCGCCAGATTACGAATCTCACTTGCTACAACGGCAAAACCGCGACCGGAATTCCCCGCATGGGCGGCTTCAATTGCCGCGTTCATGGCCAGCAAATTGGTCCGGTCCGCCACATCTTCTATTACTTTGATCACCTCGATTATTCTCTCGGAGGAACTTGATATAGAATGGAAGGCCTCAACGGTAGTACGCATTTTTTCAGCCGCCTCTTCGGCTACAGTCACCAGTTCCTCCACTCCGGTTTTCTTTTGATGGGTTGAAACTGTGGTAGTCTCGACTTGAGCGCCGATTTGTTCGGTTGCGGCTGTGGCGTTTTGGATCGCCTCGGTCTGTTGTACCATGCTCTTCTGAACGGCTTGTTTTGAATCAATAATATGCCCCTGGCCTGTCCGGGTTTCCTCGGCATCCTTATCCAAGCCCTGCATCTCACTCTGAATTTCCTTGAGACGGCCGGCAATTGTTTGGGCCACATCCGCATTTATTTTTGCGTGTATCTGCAATTGCTCACCTACATTAAAGCTGTCCGAGGTTTGGTCCAGCAAGTTCTTCAATTGATTATACTGTTGGCGGGCTTTCGCTGCGGTACTCTCAATGGTATTCAGATTTTTGTTCTGCAGATGAAAGATTTGATAGATAAATATTCCACTGAAGATCATCAGTAAAAATGATACCAAAAACTCCGAAATATTGTACGGATTGCCCGATGCCTGCACGGCAGGAACTATTCTCATAAAATTATGCAGCCCATGGGAGGCAAAGCCGAACAATAGGGCCCCCACCACCTGCCAGTAATTGTAGGCCAGCAGGGGCAGTGTCAGAAAAGCGGGAATCATGTAGGTGGAGTGAAGGTAAATATCCTTCGCCAGCTCAACCTCCCGAATAAAAAACAAACCGGAGGCCGCAACACAGAAAAGTACCACCGTACTCATGCTCGCCACCCTGAAGTTGCTCTTGATAATCAATATGCAAAACAGAAGCAGTAAGAGGCTTACTCCTACCTCAACTATTCCCATCATCACATGACCATCAACAAGACGAATAATTCCCAGCACTAAGAAGCCAAAAGATAAAACTGAATTCAGGAACAAAAGGGAGATAGCCTTTTCCTGGATTATTACATTCTCATCAGCATATACATTATGAAGAAAAGAAAACACACGCGCTCCTTGTAAAGAAGTATGGTACGCTACTTATCACCTTCTTTCGGTACGATACAAATAAACACAAACTTATCACCCCCTCGGTACATCAGCTGGTGTTCTTTTCCCCCGGGAACAAAAGCGGTAGATCCGGCCTTCACGTTATAATCAGTTCCGTCCAAATGCAAAATCCCTTCACCTTCAACTACATACACAATATGCGGCCAGTCATGGGCATGGCGAGGCGTAAAACCGTCCTTCCCGACGGTCAACATACGCATTACATAATCATCCCACCCTTGTTCCGGACCAATCAGCACCTGCTTTGTTACGTCTTTCAGGGCATCACCACTTAACTCTTTTCCGGGAATTTCATCTCGATGTGATACAAACATCTTTCTCCTCCTGTTATATCAATATACTATAATTTTAGGGTAAACTTTCACAGGCTACCCCGTCACCATCTGAATCAAGCCTGTGGGGGTCCTTATCCGGGCCGCCGGCCGCTTCGAAAAACGCCTGCGCCTCGGCCTGGGTCCTAAAATCGGAACAATCGCGGTCCGGCCCAAAGGGATCATACCGCAATTTCCCCGAGAACGAGCTGCGTATACCCCGACGCCAACTCCATGGGGGTATAGGATCTTCCCCGCTCCAGAGCCCCTTCTTCGCCCGACGGGCGGCTTGCTCCAGGTTTTCAAGCTCTGAATCCCCAGGAGCATATCGACGGTACCACCAGGCATACCCGGCGGCCACCAGGGATTTATTTAGTTCAGCCCCGTCACTTCTTCTTTCAACGACCCCCACCAGGCGGCCGTACCGGTCGATATCAATTACTTCAACTATGACCTGCCGCCTGAACACCATCGAAGCGGTAAAACTTTTCGCTTTGGTGCCGTAGGGCTGATTTTTTTCAGGAGTATCAATACCGTGGAGCCTGACCGTTACTTCGGTGGCACCACGCATTACATCAATTGTATCTCCATCGGCTACCCCAACCACTTCTCCGGAAAACTGTTCAACAGCACCAAGCACTCCCGCAGCACTGATAAAAAATACCAGTACGAGGGTCTTTATGACGTTATGCATACACCTCCGGTTTTAAGGTTGCCACATAGGGGAGGTTCCTGTATTTCTGGCTGTAATCGATCCCGTATCCGACAATAAATTCATCCGGGATATCAAAGCCCTTATAATCAACCTCTATTGCTACTTTGCGCCGCTCGGGTTTATCAAGCAGGGTACAGATCTTAAAAGAAGCCGGCTGCCGGGCCTTTAAGTTATCCGCCAAATAGTTAAGAGTAAGCCCAGTATCAATTAAATCTTCAATTAGCAACACATGACGATTCTCAATAGGATAATCAAGGTCCTTTAGAAGCCGCACCACCCCGGAGCTTTCGGTAGAGTTTCCATAACTAGCTGCTGCAATAAAATCAATTTCGAGGGGCAATTCTATGTACCGTATGAGATCGCCTAAAAACACATTTGCTCCCTTTAGTACACCGATTACCAACAACTCCCTGCCCTGGTACTCCGTCGTTATCTGTTTTCCTAATTCCCTCACCCGCTTATTTAATTCATCAGCAGAAAAGAGAATTTCTTTTACATCTTCATGCACACTACCACTCCTTACTGAACGGCCCTCTATATACGGCCGTACTATCTGTCAACTGAAACATATTATATCAGGATATTATATACGCTGTGTGGCCGAAACGCAAAACATTCCCTGTCAGTCTTAATAATCGTACCGGTATGAAAGTGCTATCCGGCGAAAATACCAGTACACAGGGCTATCGGCATCGACCTCTCGATATGAGAAATGGGCGTTTCCAATTGTCTCATCGGTATAATCCCTGCTGCGGGCGAATTGACCTTGCACCGTAAGGGAATTGTGTGAATTGATACGCACAACAACAAAGGGACTCACATACACAGTCATAAAATCCGACCCCCAGCCACCCGAGTCCATTGTTGAAACATCCTGTCTGGTGATCCTCTGCTCCGTTTCCAGGAGAAAACCCGCAGTATCTACATGATCTACAGCTGGAAGCAGGTATCCTAATACGCCGGTCTGATTCCAGCTCCACCCATTGTAGTTCTCCCCCCCATCGGCCTGCCACTGCCATGCTTCATCCGGTTCAGCCGCAGTAAAGGCTTCATATTTTACCGAAGGCCGATATACGGTCACAATGTGGGTCCAGTCTCCCGGTACAAGGACACCAAAATCAAACTGAAGGGTCGCCCCTATTTCAGTTTCGAGCACAGTTCCTTCAAAAGGGGCCGGTTCGTAAGTTTTTTCTGGAGTATTATACGCGAGGCCGTTTATCCCGATAAGCGACCAACCGGACCCTGCCGATAAAGAACTGTCCAATGAAAAGAAGGCAATAGGAGAAAACACAGTTTCCACTTCAGCCCCAATCGTTACCGGCGACACTTCTCCTTTAATACGAATTTTCACGTTATTCTGCGAGGTAAGTGGTGAAGCTCCCTGCAGAAAGGGAAATTCCATTTCCTGGATCAGAGTTGCCCGCACCTCAAAGGCCTGGCCCCCGATATCACGCCCCTCATCTTCAATATCCGAATTTTCCATATCCTCTAATTCCGGCAGGGGAACCGTGTTGTAACTTATAGGGGCAAAATTTTCTATCCCGTACCCTTGAAGATGGGCCGGATACCATGCAAGGTCACCGGTAATCCAACGACTCACTTTAGACTGGGCGCTTATTGAGGCGGCGCCAACTGAGAAAAGCAGTAATACAATTATTATCTTCTTCATGTCTTTCACTCTTCTTTATTTCTACAAAGTATAGCAAAAAGACAAGAAGCGGGACACCTTTTTTTGCACTATTTTCCACTACTATTTCCCTGCCGTTTTTTTTTATCAGCGTTTTTTTATCAGCCCAAAATTAGCTTGGAACTTTTCTCAATTTTTTTTATAGTACAGATATGCTGCCCCGCTTCTCACTAGTTACAGCCCTATTCCTATGGATGCTTGTGTGGTCACCGCTTTTTTCCGAGACAACAACCACCATTAGTTATCTCCCCGGACCTATGCTTCTCACTCAGGATACTATCAACAAAAACCCCAATATCAGGTTAACTTCGATAGAATTTGAAGGCCTTCACCGCGTCAGCCCGAATACCCTAAAAACAGTTATTGACATTCATATTGGATATCCACTTCACAGCATAAATCTCTCGGAAATTCATTTTGAATTATTGAAGGCAAATCTTTTTGAATCAGTGAAGTTTTATTACCAGCCGATGGCCGAGGGATACAAGATTATTATAAAAGTCAAGGAACCTTCTCAAATTGAACTTATTCCGTATTTCTCATTAAACCGGAACACAATAATCCTCGGGGGGGCAACCATCAACTCTGAAATCCAGGGTAATACATCTAAAGTCCTCGGTACAACACTCTGGCAAAGAGGAGGGATTACCGGGAAACTAGGGTATGTAAACCCTGAACTATATGATGGCAACGGTACATTCTCTCTCTTTTTCTCCGGTGGACAGGATGAACAGAAACAGTGTTACTCCGATGGGACCGAATTCAGAACATTTTCCGGGTATACGGGCAATGTCATTTCAAAGCTGCAGGTAAACCAAAACCGGATGTTTCAACCCGGGTTCCAAGTGGAATATGAGATGCTGGAGCTCAACTCAAGTTGGGAAGCAGGAGGAACACTTCCGAACTCCTCCGAAATGCTCGGGACAGGGATTAGTCTCACCTATGATACTACCTACTATCTTTACTATTTTCGCGAGGGTTCGGAAATTACTTTTGAGTTGGCCCGAGGTTTTATCGTCGGACCGAGGGAGGGTAACTATTATGGAAGCATAGAAGCTGGAAAAACATTCAATATTTTCCACCGCAGCAATTTGACCTTGTATGCCGACGGGGGGTTCAACTTTACCGATCCACTTCACTATAACGACCTTTTCGGGATAGGATTCAGGGTCCTTCCGAAGGATACCACAGTAGACCGGCTCTATTTTACAGGGGCGGCGGAATACGAAATGCCGATAGCCCAACCCTCCTTCGGTACGCTAAGCGGCTTCACCTTTTTCGAAACAGGAATCTATAGTCCATTAAAAAACACATACGAGTTTTTTTTCGGTCCGGGTTTAGGTTTCAGGTTTTATATGAAAAAAGTAGAAACCCCTGTATTCGGTTTTCATATGGGATTAAACACCCTAAAACGAAAGGTTGATATAGATTTTTATATCGGAATGAGGTTTTAAAGAGCTACTGATGTACAAAACCTGCACGGAGCGCATATGTCCTTTCCGTTTAATAGCCCCTGCTTCTACTCAAGGTATTTTCTACAAAGCAAAACGTTCCCAGAGCATCCGGTGCCTATCAACACCAAGCTGATGAAGATTTGTACGAACCTGCTGCATCATTGCCGGGGGCCCGCATATAAAAAACAGTGCATCTTTTATAGTTTCCTCTGATAACACATCTTCTAACAGCTCCTTAGTGATTCTGCCGCGTCGTCCCTTCCAACTGGTATCCCGAGAATCCAGTACCTGGACCACCTGTGCAACCGGTTCAAACTCATTCAAATAGATAAAATCTTCCGCAAGCCTCACATTCCATATTAAAAGCGGTCTCTGTACCTCTCTGCTTTCCCCCTCATAAGAAAGAGTTCTTGCCATACTTAAAAAGGGTGTTATCCCAATTCCTCCGGCGATCCACACCCTGGGGCGGTGTGCGGAAACCACATGAGAGGTAAAAACACCGTAGGGACCGTCTACCTTCACACGGGACCCAACAGGCACCTGCGGTAAGGCCCCGGTAAAATCACCCAGGGCTTTTGCGGTAAAGGAAAGATAATTGTTTTTTGACGGGGCTGCTCCCGCGGAAATGGTGAAGGGATGCTCTTCTTTTCCGGGAAATCCCTTTAGAAATCGGTAAAAAGCAAATTGTCCTGGAGAATGGACCACCCCCCTGCCCTTCACCAATTCTAAGCCTATATTGGTTATTTCTGGGGAGGGACTATCTATTGCTACTACTTGGTACACAGGAGTAAAAAGCCACGGCCGAAGAAGTTTGTGGTACATGTAAGCTGCAGCTGCAGCCGTGAATAGAATTATGAAGTACCCGCGCAGCACCTTCGAATACTCAGCGGTGCTTGAACCGATCACATGGAGAAACATAATGACAGTCAAAAGAAAAGTGCCATTGTGCAGTGCTTTTATATGTTGATACTGCAATTTCAGTTTTCCATATGCAAGTTTCTGCAGTCCCCCAAATATCCTATCCTTTGCCCCTTTCTTTGACCCATCTTGTGCTCCCTCTTTCCGGGGGCCGGAGAAAAGTGCGGCGCTCACAAAGCCCACAAGTAAAAACCCGAAAAACACAATTACCCCTCCAAAAACCTGCAGAGAGGCTGGGTAAAGCAACACCTTAACTAGGAAATGCACAACAAGAAGCGCCACGCTTACCGGCGCCATCACACGATGAAAAAGGAGCAGACGGTCTTGTCCAATGCCCCGCTCAATCCATTTAAGTCTGGCACTTAAAAGCAGCTGTACCATCAGCCAGCTGTACCCGATAACCCCCGAAACCAAGGAGGCCCCAAGAAGGGGGTCAGAAATAATTCCGGGATCAAACACATAGGAAACACATACTAGTGCCGGTGGAACCGTATAGTACACGAGTAGGCAAAGCTTTAGCTTTCTTTTATTCATTTTTTTGACTCCTCATAAATCAGTATAATAAAAGAGTACGGTTTTTGACATCCCGAAAAAAAATTCTGATATTTATCTACAGGAAGGAGGACCGTATGAAATTTAGAAATCTAGGAAATTCAGGATTAAAAGTAAGTGAACTGTGTATGGGAAGTATGACCTTCGGGCGTGAAACGGAGGAAGAGACCAGCTATAGGATGCTGGATGAGTTCACCGCAAAGGGAGGAAACTTCATTGATACCGCCAACGTGTATTCACGGGGGACCTCGGAAGAAATTGTGGGTAAGTGGTTAAAACGGCAGCGCCGTGAAGATTATGTGGTCGCCACTAAAGTTCGCTTCCCCATGGGCAGCGGTCCGAATGAAAGAGGTCTTAGTCGCAGTCACATTATGCAGCAAGTTGATGAGAGCCTAAAAAGGCTTCACACAGATTATATCGACCTTTATCAAGTTCACGGCGAAGACCCGGGAACTCCACTGGAAGAAACTCTTTCCACTCTCGACACTCTCATCAAGTCCGGAAAAGTTCGCTATATCGGGGCGAGCAATTTTACCCCCTCGATGCTGCAGAAGGCACTGGATATAAGTGCCGCCCACGGATGGCAAGCCTTTATATCTCTTCAGGCAAAGTACAATCTTCTTACCCGTTCAAGCGAATGGGAACTGCTTCCCCTTTGCAGCCGGGAGGGACTCGGGTTTATGGTGTGGGGTCCGCTTCTGGGCGGATGGCTTTCCGGCCGCTACACTCGAGATATGCAGGCACCCCCACATAACAGCCGAGTAGAACAAGCCGAAAAAGAGGGCTGGTTTGAATCGTGGAATAACTACAATACCGAGGCAACATGGCAAATCATCGATACAGTATTGGAAATTTCCAAAGAAACCGGCAGGTCTCCAGCACAAGTATCACTCAACTGGCTTTTGAGAAAATGTGAAGTTACCAGTCCGATTATCGGCGCCCGTACCCTCGAGCACCTCCGGGACAATCTTGCCACTGTTGACTGGTCCCTTACACAGGAACAAACACAGCGGCTGAATGAGGCCAGCGAGATCTCCGCCCCCTATCCCTACGACTTTGTGCAGCAGAACTGCAGCTCTTAAAAGCTATTTAATGGTCCAAATCCTGTGGGATTTGAAGCACAG
>CAZDFY010000040.1:0-7135 GCA_964504785.1 uncultured Sediminispirochaeta sp.
CTCGGACCTCGATGCCAAAGATCAATATTGATTATTGGCGTCGGGTCTCTATATACAACACTCTATCACACCCCCACCCCGATATAGTTAAAACCGAGCTCTTCAAGCATCGGGCGGTTGTAGATGTTGCGCAGATCGAAGAAGTAGGGCTGCCTCAACAGCTCTTTTACGCGCTGCAGATCGAGGTTGCGGAACTGGTTCCACTCGGTCAGGATCAGCACCGCATCGGCCCCGTCCATGGCCTCGTATTCGTCGGCGGTAAAGGCAACGTGGTCTTTGACGTGCTCCAGCCGCCAGGCAGCTTCTTCCATGGCCTCCGGGTCGTAGGCGCGAAAATGAGCGCCCGCGGCGGCCAGGTCGCTGATGATGGTGATGGCCGGGCTCTCGCGCATGTCGTCGGTGTTGGGTTTGAAGGCCAGGCCGAGCACGGCCAGGGTCATGCCGCTCAGGTCGGTGTCGGCCGCGGCGGCGGAAGCGGTAAGGGCGTCGCGGACTTTTTCGGCCATGATGTGCTTCTGGCGTTCATTGCTGTCAACGGTCTGCTCTATCAGGTGCATGCGGGCCCCGGCGGTTTTACCGATCTCGGCCAGGGCTTTGGTGTCTTTCGGAAAGCAGGAGCCGCCGTATCCGGGGCCGGCGTGCAGGAACTTGGGGCTGATACGCCCGTCCCGGCCCATAGCCCGGGCTACGTCCTGTACGTTGGCACCGACCTTTTCGCTGAGGTTGGCTACCTCGTTGATAAAGGTGATTTTCATGGCCAAAAAGGCGTTGGCCGCGTATTTGATCATTTCGGCGGTTTCGATGTTGGTTTCGATAAAGGGGGTTTCGTTCAGGTACAGCACGCGGTAGACCTGCCGCATAATATCGCGGGCCTTTTCGCTTTCGGTCCCGATTACGATGCGGTCCGGATGGGTAAAATCCCGCACAGCGCTGCCTTCACGCAGAAACTCGGGGTTGCTGACCACGTCGAACTCGTAATCTGCGCCGCGCTTGTCCAGCTCTTCCTGGACCCAGGCACGGACGCGGGAGCCGGTGCCGATGGGCACGGTGCTTTTGTCCACTATGATGCGATACCCGTCCATCGCGCGGGCGATTTCCCGGGCAACTGCTTCCACGTACTGCAGGTCGGCGCTGCCGTCGTCCGCCGGAGGCGTTCCTACGGCGATAAAAATCACTTCGCTATCGCCCACGGCCTTGGCGGTGTCGGTGGTAAAGCTCAGGCGGCCGTAATAGGCATTGCGCTCTACAATCGGCTCAAGCCCCGGTTCATATATCGGTATTTCGCCCTTTAGGAGCCGGGCGATTTTTTTTTGGTCGTTGTCGACACAAGTAATTTTGTGTCCGAAATCGGACAGGCAGCTTCCGGTCACCAGGCCCACATAGCCGGTACCGATCACGGTTATCTGCGACATTTTATTTCTCCATTTACTCTTTTTCAATCTCTCCCGGCGCGGCGTCGAAGCCGGGTTCTATTTTTATACCGATTTCTTTGCAAAAATCTATTAAGGACCGATATTTTTTGGTTGCAATCGTCCTCACTATTTCCATATCAAGGGCTTGATATTCATGAACTGCGACATTTCGAAAACCCGTCATACCAATCATCGCTTTTGATGTGGAAGGGCCCAAAATCTTGTTTTTGTATAAAAGATCAAATGCCTCAGCGCTGGTCTGCGGTACACCTAAATGGTCCCGAGCTATAATGTGCTGGGCAGCATCAATTGCAGCCTGACAGGCCCGCTCTATGTTTAAAACCATCGCATCAATATGCGTGTAATTATCGAGGGCAGGATTTTGCTGGTATTCTTCCCCCATCCTTTTCAGCGACCGTTCGATAATTGCAGCTTTATTCAGGAGAACATTGTCTGGCATTTTAGGCCCGGTAGGCATCTAAAACCTCTCTTCGGTCGAAATTGAACTGAAGATACATGCCTAAGAGATTCGCCCTCGTCAAATCGGCCCGATATTCGTCCCGTTTATAGAGGGGGATTCCTTTTAAAAGGGCCTCGTATGAATACACAAGATTTTTTGAAGATATCTCGCCAATGTCCACAATACGTGTGAAGGTAACCGACAGTTCATTTGCTATTTGGGTGCGCTCAACCGCGCTAATGTGATGTTCCGGTCCCGGCTCGGTTAATAGTCCGATATCAATATCGCTGTCGGGCCTCTGTTGCCCCCGGGCCACACTGCCGAGCAGATACACCGCTAAAATACGCTCATCTTGAGCAGCATATGCGGCAACAGCTTTTTTCACAGCCGGAATTAAACTCATCTTCTCTTACTCTTTTTCAATCTCTCCCGGCGCGGCGTCGAAGCCTTCCTCGATGTACTCATAGGTAAACCATTCTTTGAAGGTGTCGAAATCGCGGGTAGTCGGCCAGAGGGCCCGGTCAGTATACCAGCTAAATAGCTCATTTTCAAATATGGCGGCGCAGTGCTTCTGCACCAGCTTTTCCACCTGTTCCTCGCTTGGATTGTCCAGCGGCTGCATCAGATACACCGATTTGTGTTCCATCACCGCCGGGTTAGGCTCGCCGTTGTCGGTTTTAGCCACCCACTCGGCCAGGGGCCGGCGCGCGGATACTAATAAAAATGATCTATTTTCTATGTACTGCATGTATGGCTCCCTACCCAGGTTTTTTCGCTACATTTCTACAAGGACCTTTTGCAGATAGCCGCGTCCGTTCCCCTCCGCCTCTTCATCGGGGATGTAGTTCTCGGAATAGAGGAAGAATACGTCTTCCAGTTCGTGATCGGGCGGATCTTCGTTGAGCAGCTCCACCCCGGAGCGGGTGCAGGCGTGTTCGACAATGAAGTCGAGGTCGCTCTGTCCGATTAGCAGCAGCTTCTGATAGCCGAGTTCGCCTACTTCGCGGACCATTTTTTCGATGGTACGGCGGTAATAGACCACATTTTTTATCGTACGACGGAAGTAGTGATAACTCTTGCGCATGATTACATCCATGCCTTCCGGGCTGACTGCGTACGATATGTTGCGGTTGTTTACCTTGCGCACCGTGATCCAGCCCTTCTGGGCCAGCCGCTTGAGAATTGCGTTGGTCATGCCCAGGGACAGGTCGACGATCTGGGCCAGGTCACGCTGCCGTACATTTGGCTGAGAATGATATATATTTTCTAAAATTTCGATTTCTTTTGCAGATGCATTCATTGTTTTTTCGATTCTGATTTATGAGGGCTGGTAGAACAGGCCGATAGAGCAGGACCGGTTGCAGAAAAAAACCGCGTACGATTTGCGTGACAGCCTGCGGATACACCTCGCCCATTGTCGCCTTGCAAGTTGCAAGGCGCTGAAGTGAAAGCGCCGGTTTTTTACTCTCCGGCACCATAAACCACCGGCCCCCGACCGCCGCCGAAACAAACTGACCGGGTGTAGTCCGCGGTATGTATATTATTGTTCAATCTCTGAACACTATAACACAAAGGGATGATTATACAAGTGGTTCCAACACTAAATTTTGAAGAAATATGCCTTTACAATCGACGGCTGCGCTAGTAATACCCCTCGGGGCCCGATGCCAAAGATCAATATTGATTATCGGCATCGGATCTTGAGGTATATTAACCCTTGCGCCATCAATCCGCAAAAAAAATACAAAGAATTTGAAGCAGGGCGTACATTTCCTTTGTATTAATAAGTAAATGCGCAAAAACGAGTTGATTAACAGATTTCGAGGTCAACCGCTTTTCACCTTAGATGAGGTCCTGCAGACTTTGGGGAGCAACGGGAACCGTCGGTCGATCGTTAGCCGGCTGCACAGCTTGGCCCGGCAGGGTGTTGTGTGTCGACTGCGCCGGGGTGTATACACGCTGGCACCGGAGTTAAGGGCACCGGAACTCCAGCAGATATCTGTATTGTCCTGTGTAAACAAACTGTATGGGCCTGCTTTTGTGTCTACTTGGTGGGCTGCGGGCTGGCACGGCCTAACTGCTGATATGCCGGCACATGTTACGGCGGTTACTCCACGCAAAAGCAGGGATTTTTCCACCTGCCTCGGCCGCATTAGCTACCATCAAATTCAGCCGGGGCTAATGTTTGGTTACAGGAGAGTTGGGATCTATGGCCAAGAGGTTCTTTTGGCTGATAAAGAAAAGGCGCTTCTCGACATTTTGTATTTAGAGATGCACACGTGTAAGCTGAGAAAGTTTGTACATTTACATTTTAATCCTGGTGTATTAGAAGACCTTGATTTCAACCGCTTAGCTATGTACGAAAAGCGCTATAGGAGTATTAACCACAGGCAATGTTGGACGTCCAATTCCTTCATGTTTCTTATGTTTGCAGAAAAATACTCGGATATTTTCTATGGACTGGATTAAAAGCAACTTAACTGCTCCGGATGCTGATACCGTTGGGGGCCGCCTGTTGACCGCCCGGGATGAACTGCAATACCTGATATGCAGTTTCGGATTAATTAAACCAGCCGGTGCAAGCCTCTTACAGCAGTGTTTCGGATTGCCCCGGTATGTACAGATTCTCTCTGTGTGTATGGAGCAGAATGCGAACTCTAATGAGTACGATGTCTTACAAAAACTGAGAAAACGGTTGCGGACCAGCAGGTTTGAGACCTCCATTCGGTTTCATTCTCCGAATATCTATTGCACAAATTCGTATGTCCGCAAACCCACCGCCTGGATCGAGGTTTTGAATCACCACAGTGCCTTTCCGCGGCTCTGTTTAAAAGTTGAGTTTCTTGAGCATGGGGCATCCGGGTTTGAGACAGCAGCGGCGGAGCGGATTCGTCAAATTATACGTACGCCGAACATTTCAATGTCCTGGAGAGAATGGTTCGACATCGTATGGTTATTACTGTTCTTTAAAAGAGTGCCCGGCACGCATCCCGACCAGGAATTACTGGAGGGTGAGCGACTGTGCTGTTGGACCGAAAACATAAGCAGCAAACTGGGAAAAGTAAATATCAACAAATTTCGGCACATGGCTTGGATATTTGCCCCTGCACGCGCCGGATGGGTAGTAGACTTAATGAAAACCGAAAGCATTGTACAGTTATTGAGTTTTGTTACCTCGGGGCCCGATGCCAAAAGTCAATATTGATTATCGGCATCGGGCCCCGAGTGATGTGTACTCCAATAAACGACAGGGCGTCTCAAAGATGTTGTTCGAGGAACTCGATTTCGGCCTTGATGGCTTTGCGCGAGGCTTCTGTGTCGTGATCGGTCATCCAGTTGTGGTTTCCTCCCTCGACTTCCAGATAGGTGATGTCGCAGCCGGCCTTTTCGGCGGCCTTCATAAAGTTTTTTACGGAGATTTTTACCTCGTAGATGCTGTCTTCCTCGCCGCGGGAGATGAAAATGGGTACCTGCGGGCTGATGTCTGCGGGGTCGTACTTAAAATTGTTGCGGCCGAAGGTGATGACCGGCGAGGCAAACACGGCACACTGCAGGGCACTGTGAAAGGGCTGTGTACGGTCCATTACCACCGGCAGAGCCAGCGCCGAGGGGTGGCCTTCAGTCCAGACGGCCAGTCTATCGGGGTCGATAAAGAGCTTTTCCGCATCCCCGCGGATGAGGGTTATGAGTTCGGCCAGGGGCCCGGGAGTGTCTTGCTTTACCAGATCGAGGGTTTCGGGCACCACGGTGAGAAAGCCGTTGGCTGCCAGCAGCTCGGCCAGGGTGACGCTGGCGTCCCAGTTGATGTTGCCCCCCACTACTAGGACTGTCGGCAGAGGTTTGTTGAACCGGCAGCCCGGGGGGTAATAGAAGTCGACAGGCCGCTCGACAGGCTGGGCTTCGGCGGACTGAGAATCGGCAGAATCGGCAGGGTCGGTGCGGTACACCTCGCGATGGACGAGCACTTTATCGGCTTTGGGGTGGGAGAGTACGTAGTGGCCGAATCCGCCTATCATGGTCTCCCGGCGTTCGGCGGCTGTTTTTACTTCAAAGGGGGGGTCTGCGCTGCTGCAGGCTGAAAAAAGGGCGAGTGAGAGAGGTACAGCTAAGAAGAAACAGATGCGTGCTACTCTTCTCATTATTGACCTCCGTTTTTATTATATGAGTATTGTCGCGCGGGGGAATCGAAGTTGTCAAGCTAATTCAGAGGCAGCTGGATCGGCTGCCCTCGAAGGAAAAATTTATTTTTACCTCCCGCAGGTCGGAGAGCTGGGAGCGGATTTTGTTTTGCTGATCTTCGTGGCAGTAGACCAAGACGAAGGCCCCGATTTTTCCGCCGGGCAGCTGGGCGTAAGCACCGAGTTTGTTTATCCGTTCGATGAGCTTGCCGACATAGTCGTCGTAAAAATGGCCGGGAAGCTTCTGCTTGAGCAGCTGCTGTTCCTGTATCAGGCGTCCGACCTCGCGCAGGTTTCCTTCCAACAGGGATTTTTCCAGGTCATAGGCCACTTGCTTGATTTGATGCATGGTCCCGAGGGCGCTGTCCATTTGGGTGTTGAGCAGGTCGAGGGAGGGTTTGGATTTGAAGTGTTTGCCGCTGTAGAAAAAGAGCAGGCGGTTCTGGAGGACTTCTTTCTGGATGTCGGGGATTTCAATTTCCCGCCCCTGGATGCTGCTTCCGTTGTATTCGATGAGTTTGAGCCCGCCGAGGGCGCAGATGGAGGGGTCGTGATAGCCGGAGGCGCTGTCGAGGACTTCTACTTCGATGTAGCCGGCTTCTTCCAGAAGCTGCTGACGGCTTGGTTCTTCCCCCTTGAATCGGTGCATGGCGTGGAGCAGGCTGACGGTGAGAGCGCCGGAGCCTCCGAGGCCGCTTTCGGAGTTGAGGTCCGCCATGATGTAGAGGTCGACGGGGATCTGGTCAAGCTTCATCAGGCGGAGGGTTTCGCGGATCAGGTCGTGGCGCACGTCGTCGATGGTGCTGACTTTTTCGTGGACGTCCATGTATTTGAGGTTGATGTAGCCGTCTATGTTGGTTTTAAGGCCGACATAGATATATTTATCGATGGTGACACTCACCGTCGCCCCGCCGAATTGATCGGTATACTGCTTAAGATCGGTCAGGCCGCCTCCGAAGGGGATTCTGAGGGGTGTCTTGGCAAATATCATTTCGGTCTCCTCATCTTTTTGAGCTTATACACTTAAGTATAATTGATTTACTGGGCGGAGAAAAGCACAAAAGCCGGACGCGGGTTGTAGGGTA
>CAZDFY010000040.1:7235-29759 GCA_964504785.1 uncultured Sediminispirochaeta sp.
GGGTTGTGAGGTGGGGTGGGTTGTAGGCAGGTGCCCCCTCGGGGCTCGATGCCAAAGATCAATATTGATTATCGGCATCGGGTTCCGAGGGGCGAGGGGGGCTGGGGCCGCCACCGCTTCGTGGTGAGGGCGGCGGTCCTGATATGTTATTTTACTTCCTTAAGAATCTGATCGACCCGGTCGGTCTGCTCCCAGGTAAAGCTGTCGCGGCCGAAGTGGCCGTAGGCGGCGGTCTGGGCGTAGATGGGTTTGAGGAGGTCGAGGCTTCGGATGATGCCGCCGGGGGTCAGGTCGAAGACCCGGGGAACGATGGCTTCGATGTGCTCGTCGGGGAGTTCGGCGGTGCCGAAGGTGTCGACCATGACGGAGACGGGGCGGGGTATGCCGATGGCGTAGGCGAGCTCGACTTCGCAGCGGCTGCAGAGGCCGGAGGCAACGAGGTTTTTGGCGATGTAGCGGGCCATATAGGCGGCGGAGCGGTCGACTTTGGAGGGGTCTTTGCCGCTGAAGGCGCCCCCTCCGTGACGACCCATGCCGCCGTAGGTGTCGACGATGATTTTGCGGCCGGTAAGGCCGGAGTCGCCGTGGGGCCCGCCGGTAACGAAGCGACCGGTAGGGTTAATGTAGTATTTGGTTGACTCGTCGAGGAGGCCGGTGGGGCCGAGGACGGGCTGGATGACGTGCTTTTTGAGGTCCTGCTCTATTTGGTCGATGGTGATGTCGGGGTTGTGCTGGTGGCTGATGACGATGGCGTCAATACGCTTGGGCATGCCGCCTTCGTACTCGACGGTGACCTGGCTTTTGGAGTCGGGGCGCATCCAGCCGAGGCCGCAGTTGCCGTTTGTGCTTTTTGGGCCGGTTTTGCGGACTTCGGCGGCCTTCATCAGCAGCTTGTGGGCGTACATGACGGGGGCGGGCATGAGCTCGTCGGTTTCACGGCAGGCGTAGCCGAACATCATGCCCTGGTCGCCGGCACCCTGCTCTTTGTAGGTGTTTTGCGCTGCGTTGACCCCCTGGGCGATGTCGGCGGACTGGCTGTGGATGGTGTCGAGGATGGCCATGGATTCGTAGTCGAGGCCGTACTCAGCCCGGTCGTAGCCGATGCGCTTGACCACATCCCGTACGACGTCCTGCAGGCTTACATAAGTTTCAGTGGTGATTTCTCCGCCGATAAGCACCATGCCGGTGGTGGTAAATGTTTCACAGGCTACGTGACTGGAGGGGTCGTCGTGGAGACAGGCGTCCAACACGGCGTCGGAGATTTGATCGCATATTTTATCCGGGTGACCTTCACTGACGGATTCGGACGTAAATAGAAAGTTTCGCTCTCTCACTTTTGTGCTCCTTTACAGAGTTCTTATGCCGCGGTGCCGGCCCTTGTACCGCCGGGCCTTGCCAGCCCGGTGCCGGGGTATACGCCTCGGCCTTGTACCGCCGGAGCCGCTGCTTTTATAAAAGTATAGTGCATATATTTGATGATGTGAACTGTGGAAATAGTTATCTAATTGCGTTACACTTAGAAAGTGATTCAACTTTCAAAGGCCCTATGCTTCTATGCTTCGTTTCTTTGAACTTCAGCTGTGCTGAGTTGTTGCTGTAGTTGACGCTTACGTTGATGAAGTTGACAAAGAGGGGCTGAGAGGATAGTCTTTGCGTTATATAAAACAGTTATCTTACCGAATATTGAGGCAGTAATGTGATTGATAATAGTGTGCTCTTGCTTGGTGCCGTTGGTGTCTTACCGTTTGTTCTAAATATACTTTTAACACCGCTTTTGTTGAAATTGGCACATCATAAAAACTGGTACGATGATGTTGATCATCGTAAAATCCACACCGGCGATATTCCCAGAATTGGGGGGGTGGGGATTTTTCTCACTACTCTTATTACGCTTCTTATTGTGCTGGGGATGCACGGAAGGGTAGAATTGTTGGCCGGTGCGCCTTTGGTCGACGGGGTGGTGTTTGTTATCGGCCTGTTGGTGATTCATTTGGTGGGTCTTTTAGATGATTTTGCAAATCTGCGCCCCCTATACAAATTATACGGACAGATTGTCGCAACCCTTGTGGTTATTTTGGCAGGGTACTCTTTTCATACGGTATACATTCCGATTTTTGATGTGATTGTACCTTTGGGTTTCGGCGGTCATGTGCTGACTTTCCTGTGGATCCTGGGGGTAACTAATGCGGTAAATTTGATAGATGGTTTAGACGGCCTGTCCGCCACTATTTCCGCGTTCGGCGCTCTGTTTTTGGGCCTGGGGGCTGTTGCTGTAGGCAATTACTTTGCGGCGATGTGCGCCTTTGCCCTCTTCGGTTCGCTGGCCGGTTTTTTGGTATATAACCTGCCGCCGGCAAAGCTCTTTATGGGCGACTCGGGAAGTATGTTTCTGGGGTACTTTTTATCGATTTTGCCGCTCTTCGCCTTTTCTTCCGCCAATAGCGAAAAGGCCCTTCCCTTTGCGATGACGTTGGTTCTCATCCCCATATTCGACACTATTGGAGCGATTATTCGCCGTAAACGAAAAAATGCTCCCTTTCATGCCCCCGATAAGGAACATCTTCACCATAAGCTCCTCAATTTCGGCTGGTCGAATCGCACAATTTTGCTTGTTATTGCCCTTGCGTCGGTGGTGCTGAATCTCCCTGCATATCTCTGGTTAAAAACTGATAGTATTTTCTTCGCCCATGTGCTGCTTTTCTTTTGGCTTCTAGGGGTAGGCGGTTTTACCGTAATTCACAAAATTCATCACAGATAAGAGACCCGCACGGGAGATTGTACTCCCACACGGGCAATTAACGGGCAATTAGACTGTTTCTGAGCCTGAGCTGCCGGTTGCTTAGTAGCGCTGGGGGCGTCCGCCCCGGTAGAGTATGCGGACCTGCTTGTAGAGTCCCTCTCCCTCGCTTTTTGTTTCGATGTCGCCCATGTCGTTGAGGGTGGTATGCACCAGCCGGCGCTCAAAGGGGTTCATCGGCTCGAGGAGCCTGGAACGCTTCGACTTGCGGACCTGGGCTGCAGTGCGGCGGGCGTTTTTAATGATGCTGTCTTCGTGGCGGCTCCGGTAGTTTTCGGCGTCCACCACAACCCGGCGCCCTTCATCTATTCGGCCGGCGTAGATATTGGCCAGAAGCTGAAGGGAATCAAGGTTCTTTCCTTTTTTTCCTATCAGGATCCCCGAGTGTTCGGAGTCGATGTTGAACCCTACCTTGTTGGGCTCGCGGTAGGCAATGTTCGCCCGTCCGGGGTAGCCCATTTTTTGTGTGACCGTTTCGATAAACTCAATGAGCTTCTTCTCAAACTCATCCTGGGGTTCGGGGTCGGTTGTACGTGCTGCCCCTTCTGGAAAGCCCTCGCCTCTGGGCAGGGTTTCATTCTCTGCGGCGGCGGCCTTTCGGCTGAAGTTGCCGGATATTCCGGCGGGTGCGTTTGTTTCGTTATTGATGCCGAATTGCGCCTGCCCGTCGTCTTCGATGTATACGCGGATCCGGACATTTCCCTTGCGGAAGATACCGCCTTTGGTTGTTTCCATAATTTCTACGTCAAATTGTTCGCGGTCGAGGTTTAGTTCTGCTACTGCGTTGTCGATCGCCTCCTTCTCTGACTTACCTTCGAATTCTCTTATCATATATTTCTCCTCGCTATTACTTGCGCTTCTTACCTCCGCCTTTTCCGCGCGGTGCGGTTTTACCGGCTGTTTTTTGGCCGGTTTTACTGTTTTTTGAGGTTCCCTTCGTTCCCTTTGTACCTTTTGCACCGGCGGCCGAGCTTGTGCCGGTTTTACCGGTTTTTGCGTTTTTAACCGGGGGGCCGGAGGCGGTACCGCCTGCGTTTTCAGCGGCATGGGCTTCAACATTCTTTCTGTGTTTTCCAATGGCCTTCTGCTGCAGCATGGTCAGGAAGTTAGTTATGATCCAGTACACCAGCAAACCCGAGGGTGCATTATAAAGTACAAAGAACAGAAAGACGGGCATACCATACATCATCATCTTCATACTGCTCTGGTTGCTTCCGGCGGTGGGGGTCTGCATCAGCTTGCTGGAGAGAAACATGGTTCCGGCAAATAGGACCGGCAGCAGGTGGATGGATTCCCAGCCGAGCAGGGGTATCTGGAAGGGCAGTTCGTAGATAACCTCGGGGCTTGAGAGGTCGTCGATCCATCCGGGAATAAAGGTTGCTCCCCGCAGATCAAAGTGCTTGTTCAGGAGGCCGTAGAGTGCGATAAAGATCGGCATCTGCAGCAGCAGGGGCAGACACCCGCCCAGGGGATTGACCCCCTCGGTTTTGTAGAGGCTGGCCATCTCCGCATTCATCTTCTGCGGGTTGTCTTTATACTTTTCCCGCAGCTCGGTGATTTTGGGGTTGAGGGCCTGCATTTTACTGGTCGACTCGTAACTCTTGTGGGTGATTGGATAGAGGACCAGCTTGATTGCCAGGGTCAGCATGACGATGGCGATCCCCCAGTTGGGGATGATCGAGTGAAAAAGGACCAGCATCTTTTTAAGGATCCACTCCAGCCAACCCAAAATTGAGCCGGTGTCCATGACCTCTTCCAGATGGAGGTCGTCGGTGTTGAAGCCGTTCTGGTCGGGATCATTATAACTATTCAGCTCGCGGGCCAGCTTTGGTCCGACGTAAAACTGAAAGACATCTTCGTTTTTACTGCTTTTGATGAGGGGTCGGGAGAAGAAGAGACGGCTGGTGAGGTCCATTCCCTCGACAGGTTTCTGGGAAAACATGATGTCGTACTTAGTGGCATCGGGGATTCCGATAACGGTGAAGTACTTGCCGAGCAGGGCGGCCCAGCTAAGGCGTTCGGTGAAGGTTTGTTCCCCATCTTTAAGACGGTGTTTATCCCTGTCGCCGTCGGCGTAGGTGTAGTAGCGTCGGTATTCGTAACGGCCGTCCAGCTCCTCAAAGGCGGGCCCGATTTGGGGTCCGTAGTTCACGGTATACGCATAGCCCTCGAAATCGAGGGGCGGATATTCGTTTACACTGTTTTCAATTGTAATCCGCAATTCAAAGAGGTAATCCTGGGGTTTGAATACAAAGCGCTTTTTCAGCAGAAAGGGGACCAGGTCCCCCGCGCTGTTGCGTACGGCAAACTCTCGGTAAAACTCAATGGTGTTGTTATCGATGCGCCGTACATCAAAGGTGGTGTCGATGGGGGGATCGTAGGGTTTGCCGAAACTCATTTTGAAGGCGCCCTGATCTTCCGAAACCCGTTGCACCATTTCCAGGGGCTCCCCCTGGTCGAGATGCTTTTTCAATTTTATGGAGGTTGCCTTTGCCCCCCGGGTGTCGAAGGTGATATCAAAAAGCTCTGTTTCAAGATTGATTGTCTGCCGGACAGGGTCTTCTCCGTAGGGGATGATTCCTGAGGCGCTGGTTGCTACCGTCCCAGCCTCGGCTGCTTGTTCCGCCCGATCGCCTGAGTCGGCGTCTTGGGTAGTGCCGGCGGGCTCATCCGCCGATCCGTCGGTTGCATCGCCTGCGGCACCGGGGGCGGCACTGTTTGCCGTACCTGTTTGTTCGGTTTGCTGCTGGGCGAGTTCTTCCGGGGGCGGCATAAAAAATTTGGTTTGGATGATGAATCCTACAGTAATTACAACTACCGATAAGACCACCGCTAATAGGGTTCTTTTGTCCATACTCTCTCCTCGGGTGTGCGGAATTACAGAGAAAACGGCTATTAAAAAATAGCTCCTTTAGAGCACGGCAGCAGGCGGGGATGTGTCCAGCAGCAGAGATGCCCTTTGAAAGAGCTCCTGAAGCTGTCGACTACGGTTATCGTATGTATCGTTATGTGGATAGAGTACTACCACAAGGTCGTATCCGGTTTTAAGGGAGGATTGCATACGCCGATACGCCTCCCGGGTTACTCGTTTGGCCCTGTTTCTTTGCACTGCGGTGCCGTATTTCCGAATAAGGGTAACCATCAATCTGTTTCTGTCGAGTCCGTTTTTTCTGTAAAAAAGCTTTGCACCAAAACATGATACTTTGTTGGGTGAAGAAAACACCCGGCTGATGTCGGTTCGTTTTTTCAGCCGTTGTTGTCTAGTAAGGCTTTCTTTCATCTGCGACGGAGAGTTTAGCTCTTCCCTTGGCTCTACGACGCGCAAGAACCTTCCTTCCGCCTTTGGTGGCCATACGGGCCCTAAATCCGAACTTGCGGTTTCTCTTCATTTTGCTTGGCTGATAGGTCCTCTTCATTTCGATATCTCCTTATTTGTTCGCAAAAAGCGGTTATAATCAACGCATGAATTCAACAATTCTAACGGTGAAGTAGTATACTTGCCGCACCGGCCCTCTGTCAACTAGGGCGGGCCGGGGCCGGCGGAGCGGCAGGTGAAGGGATGTGTAGCCTTGGGGCCCGATGCCAAAGATCAATATTGATCTTTGGCATCGGGCCCCGAGGGGGTGGCTATATGTGTCTGCCGGGTTCTACTTGTCTTTTTCACGCTCTTCTACGCTCTTGCCGAGCTTTTCGAGGGCCTGTTCAAAGCGGCTTTTATGCTCCTGCTGTTCCGGCGACTCCGGGGGTGGTCCATTTTCTTCCTTCGCCGAACCCGGCGCTGACTCGGGCGGGGCTGTAGCGGTTTTTTCTTCTTCCTGCGGGGGGTTTTGGTTGTCTGTGGCATGAGCATTTTCATCAAATTTTTGAGGCGGTAATTCCCCCACAACGATGCGCAGGTCTGTGATGTCGAGTTGGGGGAACTCGCGGCGGATTTTTTTGAGGATGGGGCGTTTTTGCATGTGAAGGAGCTGGACCCAGCCGGGGTGGTCGGCTTCGACGATGAGGACGCGGTTGCGGATGTCCCGGGGGCGGGTGTGGGCGGAGATGTTGATGCCGGCGAGTTGTTTCCAGCTGGAGAAGAAGCTGTGGTACTGGTCGGCACGGTCGATTTGGGCGTCGTTGAAGTAGGTTTTGAGGATTTCCTGGACGCCCTTGGGGGTTTTGCGGGTGCCGCGGCCGAGTTCTGACCAGTCGGGGACGGTGTCGGGGCTGTTGTGTTGGGTGTTGTGTTTGCTTTTGTCTGGGGGCGGGTCCATTTTTTTTTGGTCTAGGTGTTGCGGGTCGGGGGCGGCTCGGTGGTGGTTGGAGTGCTTTTGCGTGTGTTCGATGTTCCCTCGATCGGGGTGTTCTCGGTCGTGCTCGTTTTTCTTATCCATCCGTTTTCCACCCGGTAAATTGCCGTAGTAAGTTCATTATACGCCCTTTCGCCTGTTTTGTCGCGGGTCTCGCGGGCCTCAGTAGGTTGGTACTCAGCTTGCGGATCGAAATGCGAGTCGGCGGAGGCGAGGTCGAGATATTTTTCATCGGGCAGAAAGGTAAAGAAGGCCTGTTCGTAGTCCGGGAGCTGGGCTAAGAAGCGTTTTCGCCGCTCTCCGTCGAGTTCGAGGAGCACATCATCGAGCAGGAGGATCGGACGGCGGCCGGTTTTTTGGGAGAAGTAGCGGCTTTGGCCGATTCTCAATATGAGCGACATAAGACGCAGCTGACCGGTGGAGGCGATGCGGGCAAAGTCTTTTCCGGCGAGGCGGAAGACAAAACGGTCCCGGTGGGGGCCGCTGGTGGTGGTTCCGTAGAGCAGATCCTGTTCCCGCTTTTCCTCCAGCACTGCGAGGACCTCATCAAGGGGGGCGCTGTGCGGGGTAGCAGGATGCGCATCGGGCTCTGTTTCGGGGGATCCGGCCTGCTCGTCTGTGGCCCCGGGGGTAAGGGGTATATCAGATGTCCCGGGGGAAGTGAGGTCTGAGAGCATCGGCCAGGAGGGGCGGTATTCGATCGAAAGGGGGTCGGAAATCGTAGAGACTTGTGCGAAGATTGGTGCTACCACCTTGTTAAACTCGGCGATAAGAGCGGTCCTGCGTTGCTGTATTAAAAGCCCCGCTGCGGCTAACTGCTGGTCGTAGATCGGTATGAGATCGCGGCGCTGCTGCTTTAGGGCGGTATTGCGCATTTTCAGTATTTTTCGGTAGTTTCGAAGGGTATCGATAAAGAGGGGATCGAAGAGACTCATGGTTTGATTAAAAAACCAGCGTCGCCGCTCCGGAGGGCCGTTTACAAAGGCGATATCGTCATGGCTGAATACGATCGCAGGAAGGTGGGATATAAGCTGCTTTCGGTCCTGGACCCTGGTGCCGTCAAGTTCGATGATTTTTGTATCAGCGGTGGCCGATGCGGAGGACCGAGTAGTTGTTTCGTTTCTCCCGCCGCCGAGTTTTAGGGCAATAGTGCCCTCGATATCATCTTCCTCAGGGCGTATATAACGGCCGTGTAGGGCCATTTCTTTTTTTCCGTGGGTGATGAGTTCATTATCCCTTTTTGTACGAAAACTGGAGCCGTAGGAAAGAAGATACACTGCTTCCAGAAAGTTGCTTTTACCCTGTCCGTTTTCCCCTACAAGAAATATTCTCCTTGCCTTAAGAGGGACCCTTTGGTCCTGAAGATTACGATAAGAGTAGGTTGCAATCGAGGTAAAGCCCATCTTCCTAATCTAGTTGCATCGGCATGACAATATGAAAAAAATCTTGCTCCGGCTTGGAGAGCAGGGTTATGGCTTTATTCGGCTCGGTGAAGCGCACCAGTATCTCTTCCTTGTCGATGACTCGCAGGGGTTCGGTGAGATAGAGGTAGTTCAGGGCGATGGTCATCTCGGGCCCCTCATAGTCACACTCGACCTCTTCCTTGGCCACTCCGATTTCACTTTCTTCAGAGGTGAGGGTAATATTGTTTTCTGAAAGATTGATATAGATCCGGCGGGACTTTTGCTCTACCAGCAGAGAGACGCGTTTAAGCGCTTCCTCTAACTGGCCTTTGTTGACGGTGATTTCGTATTCCTGCTGATCAGGGATGACCCGTTTGTAATTCGGAAACTGCCCTTCAATGAGGCTTGAGGAGATACGCTGGCTGTCGAACTGCAGAAACAGACTTTTTTCTCCCACCGCAAGTCTTAGATTTCCTTCGCCGCTGGAAAGTTTCCTCAGCAGTTGTAAGACCTTGGGAGGTATGATAACCGCATCAAACTCTGGTACCGGGGTTTCAAATTCCTTTGAAATAAAACTGAGTCTGCGTCCGTCGGTGGCAACCATCGAAAGACCGCCTTCCTGATTTTCAAGGTATACCCCGTTCATAAAATAACGGGTTTCATCGTCACTGACGGCAAATAGCGTTTGACTGACCATTTCGATAACGTCTTTTTGGGGGATTTCAAAGAACTGATCTTCGGCGATTTCCTGAAGTTCCGGAAATTTATCCCCTGCAATGCTTTTAAGCTGAAAGTTAATCTTTTTGAAAAGCGGCTTAATTAAGAGGCGGTTGTCGCTTTGTTCAAACTCAATGTCTCCATCGGGAAGAGAACGAAGAATTCCCAAAAACTTATCGCAAAATACTGTGGTACTGCCTTCTTCAGCTACATCTGCAGGAATTTGGGTTTCAAATCCGACCTTCAGATCGGTAGCTTTTATGGTAAGGGTGTTTTCTTCAGCTACCAGCAATACATTCGATAGTATCGATAATGCATTGCGTGTAGAGATAATTTCCTGGGCTATTGAGATCTCTTTTTGAATAGTATTTTTCTCACAGGTAAACTTCATCCTTCTCTCCTATATCTATGTATCTTTAAATTAATAATCAGTAATAGTAATAGTAGGGCCGGTGGATATGTGCATAAGCCTCCTAACTGTACCTCATACGGTAGATTATCATTCTGGAAAACTCAATAACTTTTGTGCAGGTTTATGCACAAAATCACAATTGACTTCGTTTTCCCACATATACTTCCCAAGAACTCACAAGCTATCAAGAGCTTTTAAAAGCTTTTTAATGCTCTTAATTGCTTTTTGCAAGGGCCTTTTCTCAGGCTTTGAAAGATGGGCTTTGTTAAAACCTGAAAAAAATAAAAAACTGAAAGAGCATATGGGCCTTGGCGCCGGAAATTGATTTATTTTGTTCCGTACTCCTTTATTTGTCGTATAAGTCTCTGTATTGTTGGTTCCAAGTAGGGATCGGTCTGCATGCGGCTCTCAATCCGCTGGCAGGCATGCATAACCGTTGTGTGGTCTCGTCCACCAAACTCAAGCCCCACCTCCGTGGTGGAATACTCGGTTATCTCACGGGTAATATACATTGCTATTTGCCGTGGAAAGGCAATTGCCTTGGTGCGTTTTTTTCCACGCAGATCATAGGGGGAGAGGTTAAAATAGTCCCCCACCGCCCTCTGAATAATTTCAATTGTAATATTACTCTGTTTTGGGCTTGAAAAGACATCTTTCAGTTGCTCTTGGGCTATATCTACGGTGATCTTTTTGTTCAAGATATCGCTGTATGCGATCAGTTTGGTAAGGGCGGCTTCAAGGTCACGCACGTTGGTGGTAATGTTCTTTGATATCAGCTCAATAACTTTTTCGTCGATAGCCGCCCGTTTTTCTTCTGTTTTTCGTTTGAGGATCGCATATCGGGTTTCGTAGTCTGGGGGCTGCAGGTCTACATTTAAGCCGCGCTCAAATCGGCTGCGGAGTCGGTCTGTAAGATGCTTGAGTTCAGATACCGGTCGGTCGCAGGTGAAAACCATCTGCTTGTTTGAGTCGTACAGGGCGTTAAAGGTATGAAAGAGCTCTTCCTGGGTTTGATCTTTACTTTGCAGAAAATGGATATCATCGATTAACAGTACATCAACATTTCGATACCTGTTTTTGAACTGATGATTCTTTCCATCTCGGATAGCCTGAATAAATTCATTGGTAAATGTTTCAGCTGTAACATAGACGACCCTTATTTTTTCGTAGTTGTTATAGACGTAATTACCTATCGACTGTATTAAATGGGTTTTGCCGAGACCGACTCCCCCATAAATCAGACAGGGATTGTAGGCGGTGCCCGGATTTTTAGAGATAGCGATACTGGCGTTTGCGGCAAAAGAGTTATTATCGCCTACAACAAAGTTTTCAAAGGTATAATCTATTCTCAATTCATTGTGTTTTCGTAGGTGCAGCTGGGAACCCTGAGACTGCAGGTGGGGGTATATATGTTGTTGAGGGCCCTGTTGCGGGCTCCTGGGCTGCCCCTGGGTTGAATGCTGTTGTGAGTATTGTTGCGAGTCTAGGGGGAGTCCCTGATGTGAGTCATACAGGGACTGCTTAGAATGTAGAGGTTCCTTGGAAATCCCGGCTTGATTCGGCTTTTTGACAGAAGCATCAGGTATTGATTGATCGACGGCGTTAGCGGGGGTGTCGGGTGAAGTGCCTTGTTCTGATTTTTGAGTACCGGCTTGTGAGTCTGGCGCGGTGTGTGGGTATGTTTCGTTTTGTGTGTTTAGCGGGTTCCCTTGAGTGAAACCGGCTTGTTTCTTTTTTTCTGTTTCCCTTGGTTTGTTGGATATATTGCTCTTTGAGTTTTTCGAGGGTGAGGTATTCTGGGTTCTATGGGTTTTATTGGGTTCTTGGATTTCAGCCGGAGAATCAGAGCTTCCTTCTTGAAGTGAAGGATCGGGGCTTTGGGCATTGGAGTTATCCACAACACTCGGGCTTGTTTTTGGTGGATGATAGTCTGTTGAATGATCGCTGGGAGGCTGCATTTTTACTATTTCAAAGCTTACTTGAATGGGCATTCCGGAGAGATCAAAAAGGGTGTCTTGTATGAGTTTAAGATATCTCTGCTTGACTTGGTCTCTATAAAAAGATGAGGGCACAGCAAGAATTATTTCATTTTCTCGAGAGGCATAGTACTGTAAGTTTCGGAACCACATTACATATTCCTGCTCTGATATTTGTGCCCGAATTTGATTTTGAGTTTCATGCCAGAAAATACTGTAATCCCACTTTTGTGTCTCGCCTTCCATCTAATACTCCACTATGATATACACTTACTGCACAAGTTATCCACAAGCATTTTACTTATATAAGAAATTATCTAAATCTCTTATATGTATAACTTTAACAGAAACCTAATATTTAATTTATTTTAGTACAAGAAATTAGCAAAATTTGCCTATCAAATATTAAAAATCTCAATTCTTTTAGAGATCAATTTAACAGCTCTTCTTCTAATATGCCATAGGATTGAAAATTTATCCACAAGTTTTCAACACAGCTCTAGGAAGATTGGTGGTGTTTCTTTAACAATACTTTTTCTTGGAATGAATTATTTTTTCAAGATATTTTACTATAATAAATTCTTCTATCTTTGATGGTTGTTTGAGATCCGGCACCAAGCTTCGGCAAACTGGTTTACTTTTAGATGTGAAAACGGTATAATTTCACATTCACTTAAACGAACAACAGGTAGATTTAAAATGCACGACCAATATTCCGCTCAGCACATTCAGGTATTAAAAGGACTGGATGCGGTGAGAAAACGACCAGGCATGTACATCGGGTCCACCGGCCCTGACGGATTACATCACCTGGTATACGAAATCGTTGACAACAGCATTGACGAAGCCCTCGCCGGCCACTGTACACACATCAGTGTAATCATAGGCCGGGGCAACATAATCACAGTAGAAGACGACGGCCGGGGAATACCCGTCGACACTCACCCCGTAGAAAAAGTCAGCGCCCTCGAAATAGTGATGACCCGCCTGCACGCCGGGGGGAAATTCGACAAAGACTCCTACAAAGTCTCAGGAGGCCTCCACGGCGTTGGAGTCTCGGTAGTAAACGCCCTTTCGAAGTGGTGCGACGTCATGGTCCACAAACAAGGCACCAAGTACTATCAAAAGTACGAAAGGGGAATACCCCTTATGCCCGTGGAAGCCCAGGGAAAAACCGACCGTGTAGGAACCACCACACGCTTTCTGGCGGACCCTGAAATATTTGAAACCACCGACTACAGCTTTGACATACTATCAAACCGCCTTAGGGAACTTGCCTTTCTGAACAAAGGCATTACCATACATCTGGAAGACCAGCGCTTCCCCCAAAGCAAAGTGCGCGATTTTAAGTTCGAAGGGGGAGTCAAATCCTTCGTCAGCTATCTCAGCGAAAACAAAAAACCTATACACAAAGAACCAATCTACATCGAAGCTACCCGGGAGAACGTGGAAATCGAAGTAGCCATGGAGTACAACGAAGGCTACTCGGAGAACATATTCAGCTTTGTGAACAACATTAACACCCGCGAAGGGGGAACCCACCTGGTGGGATTCAAAACCGCACTAACAAGAGTCTTCAACGACTTTCTGAAAAAATCGAAGCACGGAAAAAAAATGGAAGACAGCCTCAGCGGTGACGATTGTCGTGAAGGACTCACCGCCGTTATATCCGTGAAAGTCCCGGAGCCCCAGTTCGAAGGACAGACCAAAGCAAAGCTCGGAAACTCGGAAGTAAAAGGAATTGTCTCCTCTTTGGTCTATGAGTACCTTACCTACTTTTTGGAAATTAACCCCTCGGTAATAGATAAAATCCTCGAAAAAGCAGTAATGGCCGCCAAAGCCCGGGTGGCAGCCCGCAAAGCGCGGGACCTGACCCGGCGCAAAAGCTTTCTCGAAAGCTCGGGCCTGCCCGGCAAACTCGCCGACTGTGCCGAGCGCGATCCCACCCTCAGCGAAATCTACATCGTAGAGGGAGACAGTGCCGGCGGCAGCGCAAAGCAGGGCCGCGACCGTCAATCCCAGGCCATCCTGGCACTGTGGGGAAAAATGCTCAACGTGGAAAAAACCCGAGCCGATAAAGTCCTCTCCAACGACAAACTGCAGCCGATCATCGCCAGCCTCGGAGCCGGAGCCGGCAAAGAGTTCGACGTCAAAAACCTTCGGTATCATAAAGTAATTATCATGGCCGATGCCGACGTCGACGGATCGCACATCCGCACCCTGCTGTTGACCTTCTTCTTTCGCTATATGCCGGAGATGCTCGAAGGCGGATACGTGTATATCGCCATGCCGCCGCTGTATAAAATCACCTTCAAGCGCCGCGACTATTATGCCTACAACGAACGAGACCGCAGCCGCATCCTCAAGGACCTGGACGTCGGCGAGGATAAAGTCGGCTTCCAGCGCTACAAAGGACTCGGCGAGATGAACCCCGACCAGCTCTGGAACACCACCATGAACCCCGAAACCCGCAACATCATGCAGGTAAAACTCGAGGACGCCGTCGAAGCGGACCAAATGTTCTCGACCCTCATGGGCGAACACGTGGAGCCCCGCAGAAAGTTTATCGAAGATAACGCCCTGCAGGTCGCCAACTTAGACGTATAATTTGTGCAGCGGGGCCGCCACCTGGATCAAGCGCTTGTAATAAGGATGAGTGAAAAAACATGAGAAAATGCATGTAGAAAGCACATGTAGAAAACGATAGAAATAGATATTTGAAATTTTTTATTTTTGGGTTTGTTTCTGATTATTCCTTCCGTTGAACTGCCCGCAAAAAGGGGCACAGCGGAATTCCCTCTAGGCCCGCAGCCGGCAGTACTAGCCGTGGGCCGACGACCGGCAGCCGGGAGCCGAGAGCGACAGCCTGCGGGGTGGAATCGGCTTTTGGCAGCCGGCACCCCTGAAGCCACCGGCACCCCCTGGTGGCCGGCAATCCTGGCAATCCCACTGGCAGCCGGCAGCTCCCTTAGAGTTCCCCGAAGCCATCGGCAGCCGGGAGCCGGGAGCCCGCATTCAGCAGCCGGCAAAAGCTGCAGTCAAAAGCTGCAGGCCGCAACCGACTGGGAGCCGGCTTGGGGTAACCTAGGGCATGCATCTGCGGGGGACGGGATGACATCAGAAAAAAGATACAATGAGATATTATATCATTAAGATATAAAATAGCACCATTTGGTGGGAAGAACGCCGTTTACCGGTTTCTTTTCAAAGATGAAAGATGATTCTTATCAATGATCATAATAAGGGTGCCCTCTTATAGATACGCAAGGAGATAAGCTGTGGAAGAGACCAGAGGAAGAGTAATACCAGTCGCGATAGAAGACGAAATTAAAGAGTCCTATCTCAACTATGCGATGTCCGTTATCGTCAGTCGGGCATTACCCGATGTGCGGGACGGGCTGAAACCGGTGCACCGGCGGATCCTCTATTCAATGGGAGAAATGGGACTGCGCTCCAACCAGCCCTACAAAAAGTGTGGTCGTATTGTAGGAGACGTTCTCGGTAAGTTTCACCCCCACGGTGATCAGTCGATCTACGACGCCCTTGTACGATTAGCGCAGCATTTTTCGATGCGGTATCCGGTAGTAGACCCTCAGGGTAACTTCGGTTCGGTGGATGGAGACCCACCGGCGGCAATGCGTTATACCGAATCGCGCATGGGACGACTGGCAGAAGAAATGCTCACGGACATCAAAAAGGAAACCGTCGACTTTGGACCCAACTACGATGATACCATGGAGGAGCCCCTGGTCCTTCCCGGTGCTTTTCCCTATCTTCTGGCAAATGGGGCCAGCGGAATCGCCGTCGGCATGGCAACCAACATCCCCCCCCATAACTTGAGAGAAATAACCGCCGCTATCATCGCCTACATTGAAAACCCCGATATCCCCGTTGATGATCTGATTACCCACATAAACGGACCGGATTTTCCCACCGCCGGAATTATCTTTGGACGAAAGGGTATTCGGGATGCGTATCGCACCGGTCGAGGAAAAATCACCGTAAGGGCCCGCTGCAGCCTTGAAGAAGGCCGGGGCGGGAGAGAACGCATAATTGTCACCGAGTTGCCCTATGCAGTAAACAAGGCGAACCTCATAATACGTATTGCGGACCTCGTGAAGAACCGAAAAATTGACGGAATTGCCGACCTTCGTGATGAAAGTGACAAGAGCGGTATGCGGATGGTCATAGAGTTAAAGCGCGGCGCCGTAGCAAAAATAGTCCTCAACCAACTCTTCAGCCATACCGCACTGCAACAGAACTTCAATGTGAATGCCCTGGCCCTCGTAGACGGTATGCCGAAGCTGCTTAATCTTAAAGAGATGGTCCACCACTTCGTACGCCATCGGGTTATAGTAATCACCCGCCGTGCACAGTTTGATCTTCGTAAAGCCGAAGAGCGTGAGCATATTTTGGTAGGATTAAAAATTGCCCTGGACAACATCGATGAAGTTGTTCAGATAATTAAAAGCTCCAGCAATGCCGAAGATGCCCGCACAAAACTGATGGACCGGTTTGCCCTCTCAGAGAGACAGGCCCAGGCCATTTTAGATATGCGGCTGCAAAAGCTCACCAGTCTGGAGACAAAAAAGATCGTTGAAGAGCTCGAAGAAATACGTAAGCTAATTGCATATCTCCGAGACCTTCTCTCCAGTGAGCAAAAAATACTCGGTGTGGTCAGAGAGGAATCAGAAACCCTCGCCGCTAAATACGGTGATGACCGCCGTACCGAGATCCTCATTGACGAAGTAGAAGAGATCAATGTAGAAGATCTCATCAAAAAAGAGGATATGGCTGTACTTCTTTCAAATAAGGGCTTCATCAAACGGGTTCCTGTTTCCAGCTATCGAAGTCAGGGTCGAGGAGGAAAGGGTTCCTCCTCAGCTAAACTTCGCAGCGAAGACTTTATCGAGCATCTTTTTATCGCAAATACTCACGATTACATTTTCTTTGTCACCAGTGCCGGAAAGGCCTACTGGGTAAAGGTCCACGAGCTGCCGGAGGGAACAAAAACATCCCGCGGCTCCCACATAAAAACGCTCCTTCAGATTTCCGCCAATGAAGAGATCACCACAGTAATGGATCTTCAGGGGTTCAGCGAAGAACAGTATATCTTTATGGCTACCCGCAAGGGGATTGTCAAAAAGGTTCGGACCAGCGATTTCTCAAATGCAAAAACCCGCGGTATCATTGCTCTCAACCTTGGCCCTAACGATAAACTTGTTTCCTCTATTCTCACAAAGGGAGATAACGATCTTATTCTTGTGAGTCGAAGCGGTAATGCCCTCCGTTTTCATGAAGAGCAGGTCCGCGCGATGGGACGAAGTTCCCGCGGGGTAACCGGTATGAAACTCTCAAAGGATGATGAGCTTGTCGGGGTCCTTCGTGTAGAGGAGAACGAGCACATGTTTGTGATTACTGAGAACGGGATAGGAAAGCGTGTAGAGTACGGTCATTTCCAACCTCATGGCAGGGGCACCCGTGGTCAGATTGCCTACAAGAGTGATGAGAACACGGGCGAACTGGTTGGTGCTCTCAGCCTTGGCGAAGAGGACGATATCGTCTGTATTACTTCTCGGGGGAACAGTATCAAACTTCCGGTAGAATCGATTCCTTCCCAGGGTCGTACAGCTCGCGGTGTTATTCTGGTGAATATAGAGAAGCCTGATCAGCTTGTGGGTGTTGCGCGGGTTGTGAATGAAAAGGAAGAAGAGGAAAACTAGCTGTTTCACGTGAAACAGCTAGTCGAACCTTGGTGGTAAATAAAAGATAATTTTCTATATCCTCATTAGTTATTTCTTTAAACAATACGAATAATTTAAACTCTTTTGTTACTTATATATATTTCTTTAAGCGCACCAATCTTCGTAAAACTCTTTGGATAGAGGGTCAAAGTAACCAGGGAGTTGTTCTTTTCTCTCTTTCAACGGAGTATCATATTTTCTGAACCAGCAGTCCTCTTCTGATTTATTAAGACTTAGATGGGAATAAAAAATTCGTTGTGAGAAAATTTTTTTGATGTACTTCTTTCTAAGAGAAACTGGTATACCGGCAATATCAGCATGACAGATAAACTTCTTTTCTCGAACGCGATTTTTCTTCATGTAGTTATGGTACAGTTGGTAAATTTGTAGTCTTTCCACTTGATTATTCACATTTTTTCCAAAGCATATTGATTTGGGTACATGTTCAGCAATATCTTTTCTAAATTGTCGATCCATATAGTTAACTGGAAAAAGAGGATTATCTATAGTTCGGGGCTCTTTGCTGGATAGTGTGAAATGATGCAGTAGCTGAGCTTCAGATAAAGTTCTAAAAAAGACGTTGCTCTTTAGAGCTCGATTATATTCTAGCTTTTTATCTGTAATTAAAATTATTGGGTATATATCATTATTTATGAAATTGAATTGTGTTAGTCCCTCTATTAAATGATTAAAACTGTATTGAACACTCTTAGTGTCAGCTTTCCAGATACTTTCATAGTATTCTCTGAGTGCTTTTTGATGTTCAGTAAATTTGCCTACTCTTTTAATAGTAGTATAATTGAACTCATAGAAAAAAAGTGACTTCATTCCAATTAAGATGTTTATATTGTTTGGATAATAGAAATTTACAGCTACTCCTTCAAAGCCATCAGCCACAAAGGGTTCGTGAATTGAAATATACTTTCTTAGTTCTGAATTCACTCCTATTGCTTGATGTGAGAGGCGATGGATCTTATTTATAACGGTGTTAGAGGAAACACCAAACCTTCTGGACATATCGGATAGATTGCTGGTAGAGACCAATTCCTTTACCATATTTTGGTAGCATAGTTTCTTTTTGGCGTAGTAATCGAGACTGAATGTTTGTTTTGAAAAACGTATTTTACACTTCTTACATTTGTACCGTTGAATTTTGCCAAAGATTTTTGTGGAATAAAAGCCGTCCTTAGCAAACCAATAGTACTTGTTCTTCTTTGGTGAGTATCTGTGATTGATACACTGGGGATTTGGACAAAAAGGTGGATGATACATTTGTTCCTCCTACTATAAAATGGGTATATATATATAGAGGGGGAAAGATTGCTGTGTGCTTCAACTTTCTTAACAGTTTTTCGAAAAATGGTGCTAAATTTGATATTGCTATCCATAGAACAAGATTTTACATATTTCGAAAGGAGAAAGAAAAAAAAACACTATGGTATTTGAGTTTAAGTGTTATTTATCACCAATGTTCGTAAGACTAGGAAGAACAGTGTTCCACATTTTATTTTTTTCTTCCTTAGAAAGAAAAGAAGCATAAAGCGTATTTTTTAGCAATTGAACAAGTTCTTTAAATGAAAACAAATTCTCTGCAAGAAGATTCAGATATTCATCTACTAGTTCAGCACCAAAGATTGTCGGATCATCTGTATTAAGAGTTACATTAATACCTTTATCATAAAAAGCTCGTATTGGATGCTCTTTATATGATTTTACATAACGTCCGGTAATCAAATTGCTCTTAGGGCATATTTCTAAAGGCATCTGTGTTTCAGCCAATTTTGACTGAAGTTTTTCATCATAAATAGCACTTATCCCATGTCCGATTCTCTCAACATGAAGATCTTCTATTGCATGCCAGATCGATTCAGGCCCGACATCTTCTCCTGCGTGAGCTACGGTATGTAATCCTTCAGCTCTGGCTTTTTCAAATACTTCTTTATACTCCTGAGCTGGGCCTTTGTTTTCTGCGCCACCGAGTCCAATTCCTATGACTGAATCTTTTTTGTGCTTAAGAGTTAGATCAAGATTATGCATTGCATTTTCGGGGCCAAAAGTCCTAGATACATCCATAATGTATTTTATTTTTAGATTTTCTTCTCTTTCAAGTCTTTTTGCTCCCTCGTCTAAGAGCTCAACTATTTTTGAGAAAGAAAAACCGTTTCTTACAAATTTAGAAGGAGCAAAAAAGATTTCGGTATAAACGATATTATTTCGTTTTAGATATTTTTTAGCATCTTCAATGAGCAGAAGTATGTCTTCTTCTTTTTGAAATGAGTTCTGTACAACGTTAATAAAAAGGTCGATAAATTCGTTTAGTGTATCTACTTTGAATCTTTTATACAAATCTTCTTTGGAATTTATTCCTTCAAATTCAAGATTATGCTTTTGCTTCAATTTCCAGATAGTATCAACACTTGCTAATCCTTCAAGATGAAGATGGATTTCAGTTTTTGGTAAAGAAGCTATAATGCTGCGCATTTCATTTTTAGTCACTGTTTTCTTTTCCATAGACATACCGCTCGTTGGTAATAAATTTTTAGGTACCTTCTTCTACAATAACGGCGTAACATTGCAAAATGTTTAATAAAGTTTTATTTTGTATCTATAAGATATTAAACAAAACTCCCCTACTATTAACTCTATATCATTTTGCTATTATTTCAATAATTTTATTTTATTTAACTATCTTTTACTGATTAAATTGACATTTTATCCACTAAATTTACACAAGTTATTCAATTGAAAGCAGTATACCATATAAATAACAAGTTTTCCCTAAGAAACATTCAAGTTATCCACACTATATTCACATAAAAAAAGCGGGTACAAAAATGCACCCACCTTTTGATGTACTGAGTTGTTCAAAGATTAGCTTATACAGATTGAACTGATGTAACTCCTGGGACCGTCTCTTTAAGATATTTCTCGATTCCCTGTTTTAGAGTTAATTGTGCCATTGGGCAACCGTTGCAGGCTCCTTGAAGTTGGACTGATACTATGCCTTCTTCAGTAACTCCAACAAATTTAACGTCTCCTCCGTCTGCTTGCAGGGAGGGACGAACATCTTCTATAGCTTTTCGAACTTGTTCTTCCATAGTTATCCTCCACTAGAAAAATACTTTATTTTGACTTGTTTGGTCAACCTAAGAGTTGTTCGAAGCTTGGTGTTTTTTAGCTAATTATTTTTATTACATACTAAAAATAGAAGTTCTTATTTTCTTAAAAAAATAAATCACCGTCTTAAAAAGGCTTAATCAAGTTTCAGCACCATTCTTTGAACAACTTAGACTGACAGAGTGGACAAATTCGTGTATAATACCGACCACTATGGCAGCACAGACAATCGTATTTGCAAATCAAAAAGGCGGAGTCGGAAAAACCACCTCCGCAGTCAATATCGGAGCATTTCTTGCTGAGGCAGGAAAAAAAGTACTACTCCTTGATTTTGACCCACAGGGAAACCTTTCCAGTAGCGTAGGAGCCGAACGGGAGAAGCCGGGGACCTACGAACTAATCACAGAACAGGCCGATTTCGGACAGGCAGTCCAGGAAACCACAGTCCACAATATGAAGGTAATACCCGCCGACATAAACCTCACCGGAGCAAATATTGAACTAATTGAAGCTGATGAGCGGGAATATTATCTTAAAAAAGCAATCTCTAAATTTAAGGAAGGCTGGGATTACATCCTGATCGATTCACCGCCCTCCCTTGGAATGCTTACCTTAAACGGCCTAGTAGCCGCAGACAAAGTATTTATACCGTTGCAGTGTGAGTATTTTGCCATGGAAGGCCTTAGTCAGCTGCTTAAAACAATTCGAATGGTCCAGCGCTCACTTAATTCTGCACTTAAGATTGGGGGAATCTTCTTTACTATGTACGATTCACGTACCAATCTTGCCAATGAAGTAGTTCAGGAAGTAACTGGATATTTTAAACAGGTTGTATTTAAAACAATTATTCCGCGTAATGTTCGCCTCTCTGAAGCCCCTTCGCACCGGGTGCCGATCAATCAGTACAATGCGAGCTGTCTGGGAGCAAAGAGTTATCAGAAACTCGCCGAGGAGGTAATAAATCGTGTCTAAACGTGCTTTAGGAAGAGGAATTGATGCGCTGATCCAGCAGGTGGATGACGACACTTCATCGGACCATAAGGATGTAACAACCGTTCCCCTGAGGAATATTCAACCGAATCCGTATCAGCCAAGGACCGAATTCGATGATGAGCGTTTATCGGAACTTGCCGAATCGATCAAACAACAGGGTGTTATCCAGCCGCTTATAGTTGAACAGGAACGAGACATCTGTACTATTATTGCAGGGGAGCGCAGGTTTCGGGCCGCGCGAATGGCCGGGTTATCAGAAGTACCTGTTATTTTCCGGAAGTTTACCGATGAAGAAAAACTCGAGATTGCGCTTATTGAGAATATCCAGCGGGAAGACCTTAATCCGATAGAAGAGGCCAAGGCCTACCGGAAGCTGATGGAGCGTAATAACTTAAGTCAGGATAATCTTGCGAAGAAAATAGGAAAAAAACGGTCCACCGTTGCAAATTCGATAAGATTACTGAAGCTTCCTGAGGATATGCAAAATTCTATTGTGAGCGGAGAACTCAGCTCCGGCCATGCCCGTGCAATTCTCTCTGTAATTAATCCGGCGGATCAGCGTATTCTTTACAATCGGATAATCAATGAACACCTTTCAGTCCGTGAAGCCGAGCGTCAAGCCGCTGGTTTCAACAAAGGAATGCGGAGTTCTGAAAAAGAGCGCGATAAATCATCTCAACCAAAGGTGGTCCCTCCGGAAGTTCAGGAGATTGAGCAGCGGTTTCTCGACATCCTGGGAACAAAAGTTTCGCTAAAGGGTAATATGAAAAAAGGGAAAATCGAAATTACCTATTACTCAAAAGAGGACCTTGAGCGGGTCTACGATATTATCACCGGAAGCTGAAACTTCCCATTCCTTATCTGCCCCGGGCCAACTAATTTCAACATAAGGTTTCAACATAAGGACAAATGCCACCTAAGCCTCCCGATTTTTGAGCTCACTCGCCGTCCAGGCCCGCCGGATTCTGACTTTCCAGCTCCCCCGCCCACGCGTCGGCCATTGCGGAGCCCGGCTTGGCCTAAATCCTAAAACCTATAATCCGCCGAAGCTAATGTATGCTGGGCCGAGTTTG
>CAZDFY010000041.1:0-29347 GCA_964504785.1 uncultured Sediminispirochaeta sp.
CTTTCGTAAAGCGGGTTTTATATGCGAAAACTTGTAATTGTCCTTGTATCTTTTGTTCAACTCCTACGAGTAAGAAGGGAAGAGCTTGAAAAGCCTATATCAAAATATTTATCCTATAAATACAAACTCCCGTGAAAACGACGGTCCTCACAGGAGCTGAAATACTTACTTTTTATTTCTATGCGTAATTCAAAGGGTTTATCTTTTCACACGCCCGGAAGCATTTCCCTTCATAAGTGAGAGAACATCTTCACGGGTTGAATAATTAAAATCATGTAAAATTGAATGACAGAGACACGACGCTGCAACAGCATATGAAAGTGAATCCTGCAAATCCTTTGATAGATCTTCATCAGTTAAGGCATAAATCAAACCCGCAGAAAAAGCATCGCCTCCTCCAACTCTATCAACTATGTTTTTTATATCATATGGCGAATATTCTCCTTTGAAACGAGGAGCAAAATATGCGCCTCGCTTTTTGGCATCGTACAGCATTGCTCCCCACCTGTTATGAGAGGCAGAAAGGCTTTCTCTCAAAGTAATTGCAACCTTGGCAATATGTGGAAACTGCTCTACAATTTTTTTAGCTACATCCGGATATCTTTCTATCTCAAGAGATCCTGATTCTACATCAGTGTCTCCTGCCCTAATTTGCAACATATCCCAGGCATCTTCTTCATTCCCAATCACTACATCTACATACTGAAGAATTTTCCGAATATGAGTCTCTGCAAGTTCTTTTTGAGGTGTGGGAGGGTCCCATTTCCATAGTTTTTTTCGATAATTCAAGTCACAAGAGACTTGCAATCCGGCAGCTTTCGCCTCCTTTACCGCAACCAAGGATGCTTCTGCAGATACTCTCGAAACCGCAGGTGTAATTCCGCTAATATGAAACCAATCCGCACCTGCAAATGCTTCTTTCCAATTATAGTTCTCTGCTGAAGTCCGACTAATCACCGAGTGATCACGATCATAGATCACACTGCTTGGACGCTGATTTGCACCGGTCTCTACAAAATAGAGCCCAAGCCTACCTTCAGCAAAATGTACAAACGAGGTATCAACTCCGAATCTACGTACCGAATCAAGACAAGCTTCACCTATGGCATTGGAAGGTAAAGCAGTGATAAATCTTGACTTTCTTCCCATGATTTGGTTTGAAACTGCAACATTGGACTCTGCACCGGCAAAACTGATATTTAGATGTCCCGGCATTCCCTGCCGGAACCGCATATACCCTTCAGGTTCAATACGACCCATGATCTCACCAAATGTAACAATCGTCTTACTCATTCTCCCCTCACCTCTCGCAATATCTTTACGGCCTCATCGGCATTTCGTGCAATAGAGTCCCAGTCATTCTCGTTGATAAAAGCAGCCGGGGCTATCCATGATCCTCCTAAGGCTATTATTTCTGATGCCTCAAGATATGATTTCATATTTTCAATGCTTACGCCGCCTAGAGGAATATAACGTAAGTTTAGATATTTATACGGATTATTAATACCTTTGAGGTATTTCAGCCCGCCCATTCCTTCTGCATGAAAAAACTTTAATATCCGGCATCCTTCAGCCACAGTAGCCTCAATTTCAGAAGGGATGCATACACCTGGTGCATATGGAACCTGTGCTTCCCTCGCTGCTTTCAACACCTCATGATTATATCCGGGAGCAACTGCAAAATCGGCGCCGGCATTTTTTACCTGTTGCACTTGAGATGAAGTAAGGACAGTCCCAGCCCCTGCCACCATCTCCGGAACTGATGTGGAGATTTTTTCTAATGCACTAATTGCAGCATCAGTTCTGAGAGTAAGCTCCATTGCAGTTATTCCGCTGTTTACTAATGTTTGCGCAAGTTTCACTGCTTTCTCAGCATCTTCTATAACTAATACGGCAATGATACCTGCCTCTTCAATTTGATTCTCTATTTTATCCGGCATGAGTTTAATCATTTTTAATCCTCCATTCCTGATCTACCAATCTATAATTGTGTTGTCATCCTCAGCATATAACCGTGGTGAATCCCAATCGCCTTCATACTTACGCTCTTTAAGGATATCTTCGTTTACTGTTATTCCGAGACCAGGTAAGTTAGGCACTCTTATATACCCTTCTTCCACTTTGAAAGGCTTCATCAAATATCCTTCTCCGATGTCCCACTCTTCTTTCATCCCAAAATGTTCTGCAATAAGAAAATTTGGTGTGCACGCTCCGAGGTGAATATTTGCTGCAAGGGAGATCGGTCCAAGGGGATTATGAGGTGCAATTTTGCAATAGTATGTTTCTGCCATTGCAGCAATCTTTTTTACTTCCATTATTCCTCCGGCATGACAAAGATCCGGCTGGACAACTGATAACACACCTGCCTCAAATAGAGGCCTAAACGCCGCTCTTGTAACCAAACGCTCACCTGTAGCGATCGGGGCATGTACAGAGTGGGAAAGGTGTACCATTACATCTGTATTCTCAGGTAAACATGGTTCTTCTACGAACAAAGGATAGAACTCTTCAATTTCACGAATAACCTGAATAGATAGTTCAGGGCTTAATCTCCCATGAAAATCAATAGCTATATCCATTTCATCGCCGACAGCTTCTCTGATTTCTTGAAACCTCTTTTTTTGAGATTCAATATACTTTTTAATGCCTCTGTTTGCAGAAAAAGGTTCCACCAGAATTTTTATAGCGGTAAAGCCTTTCTTTTTCCTTTCAAGAGCACGAGTAATAATTTTCTCTGTAGTCGCACCCCAGCAATGTCCGTAAATCCTGATTTTATCTCTGTAAATTCCACCAAGCATCTCATATACCGGTAATCCATAATGCTTGCCTTTTATATCCCATAGAGCCTGTTCAATACCACTGATGGCACTCATCAATATTACCCCACCGCGATAAAACGTATTCCGGTACATCGACTGCCACAAATACTCTGTTCTTAAAGGATCCTGATCAATAAGAAAGTTCTTTAACTCCATAACTGCAGTTTCAACAGTCCTGGCTCGTCCCTCCAATATAGGCTCACCCCATCCGGTAATACCCGCATCAGTAGATATCTTTAAGAAACTCCATCTAGGCTGCACATGAAAGATTTCGAGATTAGTTATTTTCATCTTTTATTCCTGCTTTACATGAGTAGATGACCAATCAGTTGAAAGATCATTTTCAGTGATTACAGGCAATAAAGCTCCTCCATCAATATCAAGACACGAACCGGTCATATATGAATAATCCTCTGAGACTAAATGAGAAATGACCTTTGCAATTTCATCGGTTTGTGCAAATCTTTTAAGCGGGATTTTATCAGCAGCTTCGTGTATAGGATTGTCTTTTGGCCACCCCACGTCTGTGTAGCCGGGAGCGATAGCAACCACTCTTATACCATAGGGTGCTAACTCTAGAGCAGCGTTTTGGGTAAACTTAGTAACAGCTGCTTTTGTAGGACCATATACGCTTGCTGTAGGCCAACAACCGTCCTTCTGATTTGAGGAGAGATTAAGAATTACTCCTTTAATCTCCTTCTTGATCATATATTGGGCGGCTCTCTGTGCACAAAAATAACTTCCCTTCCAATCGATATGTGTGATTTTATCCCACATATCCTCAGTTACCTGAAGAAATGGTTTAAATGTACTTATACCTGCATTGTTTACCAGAAGATCAATTTTTCCGAATTTGGCGATAAATGCTTCAAACATTTTATCGATTTCTTCGATAACACCAACATTGGCTTTTAATAAAACAGTATCAGCCTCTTCTTTCTTTACAAGCTCCTGCACTGACAGAGCAGCTTCTTCGCTGCTGTTGTAATTGATCCCAATATCATACCCTTTTCGAGCAAGCTCAATAGCTACTGCACGCCCGATTCCCCGGCTTGCACCGGTAATTAAGGCTTTTTTTCTCATAACTAACTCCAATCTATTTATACAAATTTGAAACGATAGGCTGGCAAACCATATGTACCTGTGATGGCTTTGTAGAACGCACCATCTGTAGTTTTTGGTGTGCTTATTCCATGTTGAGCTGAGGTAATAAAAAGTGTCTCATAATTTTCTCCGCCAAAACAGCAGCTGGATGTGTTCGTAGCTTCTACTTCGATTTCTGCAATTTTATTTCCCTCTGAATCAAAACCGAGAATACACCCTCCACCCCAACAGGCACTCCAAATGTTTCCGCTTTCATCAACACAGAGACCATCGGGGACACCCTGTTTTGTATCCAACTCAATGAAAAGGTACTCATTCGAGAGTTCACCTGTACGTGAATCAAACTCCCATCTTGTAATTGCTCCCTTTCCTGAATCTGTTACATACATCTCATTTCCTTGCGGACTCCACCCGATTCCATTGGGAATGATCATCTTATCTAAAATTTGTACCGTATCTTCACCAAACCGGTATAACCCTCCAATGGCTTTATCACCTTCATAGGACATAGACCCTGCCCAAAAAGCTCCATCTGGTCCGACTTTTCCATCATTAAATCGCTGCAATGAGGTATCAAAAGGGGCATCGTACAGTAATTTTTTAAACTCAAAGTTCTCATCATATAGCGCAACCCCATTCTCTCCTGCTGCTATTATATCGTTGTGGAGCGTTTTTCCTGCGCAGCAGATATATGAATCAAGACTCAATTCCTTAATATTTGTGCTGGGCAATTCAATGGAAAAGACAGAGCTGTTAAAAATATCTACCCAGTACATACATTTTTCAGAGTAACAAAACGGTCCTTCCCCAAGACTGTTTCCAGATTCATAGATAAGTTCCGCTTTTATAGTGTGCATTTTATTGGCCTTATACCGCTTTTTGCAGTTTCGATTGTTTGAGCTGATCTACTATGACTGCTATAAGTAATATTACACCTCTTACCACATACTGGTAAAAAGTCGGTATATTCAGCAGACTCATGGCATCTTGAACAGTACCCATAATGAGCACACCAACAATGGCTCCCTGAATAGGAGCAACTCCTCCCTTTATGGATACACCTCCGAGCACACATGCTGAGATTACATTTAACTCAAATCCCTGAGAGCAGTTGGGCTGACCGGAAGTCATTCGTGATGCAAGAATTACTCCGGCAAAACCAGCCATAAGACCTTGCATCGTGAAGATCATTATTTTTATTTTATCTACACTTATACCTGCAAGCCGTGCTGCTTCTACGTTTCCGCCGATGGCAAGGGTGTTTTTTCCGAAGGTTGTATTATTTATTAACACCCCAAAAACGGTGAAACAGACAATAGTTATCCAAATGGGACTTGGTATACCAAGAAATATACTATTCCCCAAGCCGAAAAAACCCGGATTCCCAATGCTTATTGCCTGTCCTCCGGACACAATATAGGCAAAACCACGCACAATTTGCATCATTGCCAGGGTGGTAATTAACGCATTGATATGAAACTTGGCGATAATAATTCCATTAATTGCACCAAAGACTCCGCCTGCAAGAATTCCAAACAGAATACCTACTCCCACTGCACCACTTTGGTTAATTACTACAGCTGCAACAACACCTGAAAAAGCAACTACAGAAGAAACAGAGAGATCAAAGTCTCCTGAGGCCAGACAAAACAACATAGTGCAGGACACCATTCCCAACATGGATACAGATAATCCAAGAGCTATCATGTTTCTCCACGTAAAAAAGAAAGGAACAAAAATAGATAAGAGTATAAATAATACAATAAATATTAAAACCATCCCCGAATTTGTCCAAAGATGGGAAGCAATGTTTTTTATATTCGAACTCTTTGTAACAGAATCTTTTACAATTGTAGTGCTCATTTCTCCGCTCCTAATAATTCTCTTCGTTCATCATATTCAGGTAATGCATAATGAAGAACTGTTTCTTCAGTTGCATCTTTCCGCTTTATTTCCTGCACAATCGCTCCATCTCGCATTACGAGTATTCTATCTGATACTCCGATTACTTCAGGAAGTTCAGATGAAATAAATATTATTGAATTACCACTTTCTGCTAAATCATACATCAATTTGTATATTTCACTCTTTGTACCTACATCAATACCACGAGTAGGTTCATCGAGAATTATCAATTTAGTTGAAAGAGACAGATTTCTTGACAAGATCACCTTCTGCTGATTTCCACCGGATAAATTACCTACAAGCTGTTCAGTCGAAGGTGTTTTTATTTGGAATTTATTTATAAACTCATGAGCATTCTCTTTTTCCTTTTTCTTGTCCAAGAAAATACCGGCTTTTACGAATTTTTTTCGCACCGAAATATTTATATTTTCAGTAACATCTCTAATTGGAATTATTCCTTCAGCCTTTCTGTCTTCAGGACATAAAACAATTCCCTCTGCAATTGATGCAGCCGGTGATCCGGTGTTAACTCTTTTTCCGTTTAATACGAGACTTCCGCTCTTTTTTTTGGTTTGTCCGTAAATTAACCTCATCAACTCAGTTCTACCAGCCCCAACCAAACCAAAAAAGCCGACTATTTCCCGCTTATGAATTTGAAAGCTGACCGGTTCATTCACTCCCGGCCCGGATATGCCCTCAGCTTGAAAATACACTCTTCCAGTTGAACGGGGTCTATAGGCGAATATATCCTCAATCGACCTTCCCACCATTTTACTGACGACTTCATCATGACTCAGCTCACCGACATTATCGTATGACGCAACTCTTTTTCCATCTCTGAAAATGGTTAAGGCATCACAAACTTCAAAGATTTCGTTAAGTCTGTGTGAAACATAAATAATTGAACATCCTTCTTTCTTGAGTGAATCTATTATTCGAAACAACTGCTTTGTTTCTTTCTCTGAAAGGCTGGATGTAGGTTCGTCAAAGGCTATTATGCGTGCATTATGGAGCAACGCTTTTCCTATCTCGATCATCTGGCGCTGTGCTATGGGCAGGTTCTTTACTTTTTCATTTGGATTAATATTTTCCATGAGATATTCAATCTCTTTTTTGCTTACTTTATACAGTTCCTTTTTATCTATGAAACCTTTTAGAGCCGGTATATGTCCAAGCATAAGGTTTTCTGAGACCGACATATCGGGAACTAAATTTAGCTCCTGATAAATGACTGAAGTTCCTTTATCTATTGCTTCTTTTGGAGAGTTAAAATTACACTCTTCTCCATTTATCAGCAAAGTCCCTTCAGTCTGAGGATGTGCACCACTCAGAATTTTTAATAGTGTCGACTTACCGGCTCCGTTTTCACCGACAAGTCCATGAACAGAACCTCTATTCACCGAAAGGGAAACATCATCAAGCGCTCTTACACCGGGAAAAACTTTTGTAATATTTCTAAATTCTAAATAAGAAGTCATTGTGTTTCCTTTAATGTAACCGGACCCAGAGGATCCGGTTATCTTTATGTGCCTCTATAGTAGTTTTTACAGTCCCATCTCTTCTCTTATTTGCTTATAATTGTCCCTAGTCAGGAGAATTCCAGAGGTATAGATGAGTTTTTCAGGTTCAATTCCTTCGGTAATCCATTTATACATATTTACTGAAGTTTGATATCCATGTTCTTTCGCTGCCAGCATGATAGTACCGTGAAAACCGCTCTTGCTAGCCGGCTTTTCAAGCTCACCAATCGCAAGATCGTTTCCATTGATTCCTACACCGATAATATCTTCTGCTTTGTACCCATTTCCTTCGAGGGACCGGACGCCGCCTATAGTGGTATCATCACAAAGAGAATATACGAGCCAATGCTCTACTTCTGCATGTGCAGCTACCAGGATATTTGTTGCATCAAAGCCGCCTTCGGTAGTTGAGTCAGATGCAGTAGGTGCCTCGTAGACGTTCTCTTTCGGGAATCCCATTTCAATCAGCATATCAGTTGCACCGTCGGTTCTTTGCTTACTTGTCGGAAGCTCGTTATAAGTAAGACAATCTGCTCCAGTTTTACTGAGGTCCCAACCTCGTCTTTCAGCTTCTTCCATCATTGTCTTGCCAACCTGTCTTCCAATCTCATAGGCAGATATTCCCATATGATGAACATCCTTCATCGGTGTGCCATCTGCGCCGACAAATCTGTCGTCAACACTCATTAGCTTCATGTCATACTGATCCGCTTTCATTTTAATCGATGGTCCGAGTTTTACATCCGGGGTACATATTATAAATCCCTGTACATTCTGAGCCGCCATATTATCTATAGCAGAAAGTACACTCTCGCCATCGGGTGTGCTGATTTTTACCAGCTCAAATCCGTATTCATCCGCCGCTTTTTGAGCAAACTTCCACTCATCTTGAAACCAAGAACACTCAGCTAGTTTTACGAGGAACCCAATCTTTACGTCCTCAGCCTCTGCCGCACCTCCTGAGGCTTCTTTTTGTCCTTCAGCTGCGATTGGACTGATAAACGAAATCAGTAAAACAGCTAATGTGAGTAAAAACAGAAATTTTTTCATGTTACTCTCCTTTTTAAGTAGTGATGTTGTTATATTTGCAAAATCCGTGCCAACTTTTTCATAATATGGGACTAACCTTCTATTTTATAAGTAATTATAACTTTTGATAAATATATAAACCCCAATCAATAGTTTGTTATGAGACAAAAGTATCTCATGAAATCAACTATATGGGAAAGTTTTTTCCCAAATTTCTCTGTTTCAAAAAGAATTGAGCGAATCCTATTTCGTTGGTATAATCTCGATATGTCTTACTCCATTTTGATTGTCGATGATGAGGAGCATATGTGCATCTCACTTTCCAAACTCCTCAAACTCCATCAATTCAACGCATCCTTTGAAACTGATGCAATCTCAGCATTAAATACTTTAAAGAAAAAACACTTCGATTTAGTTATTACGGACCTAAAAATGCCGGGTATGGATGGAATCAGTTTCATCGATAAGGTAAAAGCTATGAAGCTTCCAATTCCAATCATAATGATTTCAGGCTATGCTAGTATCGAAAATGTAGTAGAAGCTATGCGTTGCGGAGCTATTAATTTTTACTCGAAACCGGTAAAAAACGCTGCATTGCTAGATGAAATAAAAAAGGTGTTGAGTTTAAAAAAGGGCTATCATCATAAAGAACAACAAATAATTACAGCAAACAACAATATCAACGAATTACTGCTATTAGCGAGCAAAGCAGGGCCTACTGATGCTCCGGTAATAATTACAGGAGAAAGTGGTACAGGCAAAGAGCTATTTGCAGCCCATATCCATAGTATGAGCAAGAGAAAAGAGAACCCTTACATAAAAATTAACTGTGCAGCTATACCTGACAATCTATTAGAGAGCGAACTTTTCGGACATGTGAAAGGTGCGTTTACTGATGCAAAAGAGGATCGCAAGGGTAAATTTGCGGCTGCAGAGGGTGGTACGCTCTTTTTTGATGAGATCGGTGAGATGAGTATGAAAACCCAAGCAAAGCTGCTGCGGGTACTTCAAGAAAAGGAATATGAACAAGTAGGTTCTGATACAATCCGGCATATGAACATAAGATTTATTGCAGCAACAAACAGAAACCTCCCTGAACTAATCGCAAAAGGAAAATTTAGAGAAGATTTATACTACAGACTCAATGTAGTAAGTATTGAAATTCCTCCTCTTAGGGAAAGAAAAGAGGATATCTTACCATTGGCAAAACACTTTTTATCTGATTTAAATTTTCTCTACAACAAGCACATAAATTCTTTTTCTGATGAAGTAATTGCTGCATTTTTATCACACCAATGGCCGGGTAATATCAGGGAGTTAAAAAATACAGTTGAGCGAGCGGTTATCTTCTGTGATGGTTCTTTTTTAGATATCAATTCATTACCAGAGCCTTACAGAAGAAAAATAGAAGAAGATAATCGAAACTTGAAAAATGTGTATGATAAAGTAACTCGCGAGGTAATTCTTGAAGCACTTGAAAAGTCTAATGGTTCTAAACAAAAAGCTGCTGAAATTCTAAATATAAACAGAAGAACGCTCTACAATAAGATGAAGTTATTAGAGCTCCTTTAAAATCATGAATAAAATACTTGAGCTTACTAATATTAACTACTATTACAATAAAAACAAGGCACTTTGCAATTTTGATTTTGAACTGAATCAAAACGAGATCCATGCATTGACCGGCGACCATCGTTCAGGCAAGTCTACCATTGCAAAAATCCTTGGCGGGGCTCTTAAAAACCAGTACGGAAGTATCTATTTATTTGACACTAAATACAACTATATTACACCGAAAACAGCAATACAAAATAAGATAGGAGTTGTCTATCAAACTCCCGAATCAATACCTAACATGACTGTATTCGAAAATATTTTTGTTGGTAGAATGCCCCATTTTTATATCTCCGGCAAAGATAAAAAGTATATGAAAGAAACCTGTAATAATCTTTTTAATTTTTTGAATGTTGAAATGGACATGAACACCCCATTAAAAAAATTATCAAAAGGCCAACTTCAAATAGTAAGTATTGCAAGGGTTCTTTCGCTTGGTGCTGAAATTCTGGTGCTCGATGAGATCTCCCAACTTCTTACCCCCAATGAAATGAAGGACATTTATGCCATTTGCAGGAAAATAAAGACCAGCAGCAAATCAATTATTTATATAACGTCTAACATTGACGAGATATTTAGAATCGCCGATAGAGTTACAGTAATTAAAGACGGATATCGAAGCGGAACAGAAAAAGTCGAAACAGTGGACCCTTCCAGATTGGCAAATCTGGCATACAACATGGCCTACTCTGACAAGGGACAGGAAGAAAAAAACCGTCCGTTGCTTTTTTTTACTAATCATGAAAAAGCAATTTTGAAAGATCTCCCTATTGGTATGGTATTACTAAATGTGGAGAACAAGCTCAGTTTCTTAAATACCTCTGCAGAGAATATTTTAGGACTCAGAGAGCATAGTGACCAAGAATTGACACCGAGTTCTATTTTTGCCTCTCTAAATAACGATGATCTTGAAGAAGTAATACAAAAGATACAAGATAGAGAGGATTATATAAAGGAAAAAATTCCAACCAAACATAATAGCATTCTCAGTTTTAAATCTATTCCGCTCTATGACAAGAATAAAAATTTTAATGGTACAAATATTTTTATCGAAGATGTGTCCTTTGAAAGTGTAACAAAGGAATATCTTCTGCGTGCTGAAAAAATTGCCTCTACTGCTGAACTTGCAGCCGGAGTAGCCCATGAAATAAACAACCCCCTCGGAATAATCCAGAATTATATTGAAATTTTAAGTTTAAGCATAAATGATGAAGAAAACTTGGAACAGATAGAACAAATAAAGATCGAACTATCACGAATCGTTGAGATAGTGGGAAGCCTGCTTTCATTCTCTCGAATTCAGAAAAGTCCTTTAAAAAAAATATCTATATGTGCCCTGCTTGATGAGGTCACTTTGCTTCTAGGCCATAAATTTAAAGAAAAAAACATTGAACTGATAAAAGACTATAAGGATTCTTCACTACTTATTACAGGATACGAAAACAAACTTAAACAGCTTTTTATGAACCTGATTGTAAATTCTATTGAAGCTGTACTCTCCGGCGGTAAGATAAAAATCTATATGGAAAAGTTTCAAGAATATGTTGAAGTTGTGATTGCAGATAACGGGTATGGTATCACGGACAAAGTAAATACAGATATTTTTAAACCCTTTTTTAGTACCAAAGTAACTAAAATGAACACAGGGTTGGGGCTTTCAATTTGCCAACATATAGCAGAAACCCATAGAGGAATTATTACTTTCGAAAGTAAACCCGGCAGTTGGACGAAATTCTGTGTTAAACTTCCTATAGAAAATTAAAATATTATGGAGCTTTTCATGGGTATAAAAATAAAAGACAAAATCAGTTATAAAGGCGAAAAAGCTGTAAGCATAGAAAATGAAATACTTCATTGCACAATATTACCCCAACGGGGTGCTAAAATAGTCTCACTTAAACTAAAAGTACAATCAGGTCCGTCTAATTATGTAGAAGCACTTTCCCAAATAAGTACAGAAGAATATAGAGTTTCAGTAGAATATGACCGCCCTTTTATTGGTGAAGACGGTTCAGGTTTTGACGATATGCTCCCGAACATAGATACATGTAACATTCTCGATGAATCAGGACAAAGCATGCACCTTCCGGACCATGGAGAAGTGTGGTCTCGCCCATGGGAACAGGTCGTATCTAAAGATGCTGTTTGTTTCACTATAAAGGGTACAGTGTTTCCCTATAGTTTCACAAAAGTAATAAGTCTCCATGAAAATGAAATGGTAGTAAACTATTCGATCGATAATAAATCTGCCTATAGAATTCCTTTTCAATGGGCCGCTCACGCTTTATTTAAAATTAACACCAGTTGTAAACTTAATGTTCCTGAACATCTCACTTCGATATATAATGTGCATGCGGGTACTACCCTTCCCGAAGCCCCGAAAGTTTATTCCTTTCCCTATCCTTTTGAAAAAGAGAGTCTCGATCTCAGAGTGATGCCGAAAAAAAACAACCAAGGTGCCCAAAAATATTGGTTTTCAGATCCGTTAGAAAAAGGTGAGTGCGGAATTATTGATTTCGAAAGAGAATTAAAAACAAGTTTACATTTTAACCCCAAGGAACTACCCTGGCTCGGAATTTGGGTGAACGAAGGAGGATGGCACAACGGTTATAATATTGGAATCGAACCATCAACATGTTGGCTTGACAGCCCCCTGGATGCGATGCGCTCTAACCGTGCCTCATTTCTCAATGCCTGGGAAAAGAAGAACTGGGATATTAGAATAAAACTGGAACAGTTCTGAAAAAGAAATACCACTTTTTTGTGTAAGCATTTAAGATCTTATATCCTCTTTCTATATTCCCGGGGAGACTTTCCCACAATTTTATGAAAGACTTTTGAAAAATGAAATTGGTCTTCAAATCCGACCCACTCAGAGATTATTCCAATAGCTTCGCGTGTTGCATCCAGATAATAACAAGCTCTTTGAATACGCTGATGCCGTACAAACTCAATAGGTGCATATCCAGTTATCTTGCGAAACAACTGGTTTATACGGGATATGCTTAGGTTTGAGCGCTGACTTAATATCTCCAAGGTGATGTGCTCATCAATATGATTTTGAATAAAGGAAATCAATTCTTCTACATCCCGTGAACCGCCCTCTGGCGAGTTATCTTGCCCCACAGAGCCATCATGATACAAGAGCGTTAAAATGAGCCCGGCAGCAGTAGAAGCAGTGAAAATATAGGATTCGCCCGTCCCGCGAGATAAAGAACTGAATATACGCTCGAATAGGAATTGTATTTCTTTAAGCCTATCTACTGCTACACTTACAATTTTTTTTGAGTAATTGTACGGGATGTAGTACGGAACAAAATCTCCGATAATGTGAAACCAGTAGATTGTCCAAGGATCATCTAAATCCGCGCCATATAGATGTGAAACATTGGCTGGAATTGTAATAGCTTGTCCAGGTAGCACATCAACTTTATCCCCGTCAATTTCAACCATCCCGCTACCCTCTGTACACAGCAGAAGAATATACTCACTGCAACCGTGTGTACGCTGTCTGGCATGAGAGCGGGCAACAGGAAAAAATCCTGCATCGGTAACCGTGAGCGCATGCAGAGCTGGACTACTGCGGCACTCTTTTAGAATATTACGAGGAACAACATAAATCTTTTCTTGAGGAAATCCCTCTCCCCTGCCCTTTTTAGATAATCTCACTAGTTAGCTCTCTATGTAATACAATAGTAGTTAAGAGTATATTGGAGAACAAAGATTGTCAAATTAGACATAATTTTGTTATTCAATCCATGTTCATCCCACTATATTGGACATAAAATGAGTCCATGACGAATGCAGAAAAACACACTTATAACGGCGAAGGAACACGGGCTTGGGAAGAGATAATTGAAATTCCCACTTATACACCGGGCTCACCGGATCGGAATCCGATGTTCCTTGAAAAACGGGTATATCAAGGAAGCTCTGGGGCAGTTTATCCTTATCAAATGATTCATTCCGTCTCAGATGAAAAGATACAAAAAACGTACCGGGCCTTGTTTCTTGAAAATCGATACTTAAAAATTATGATTTTACCGGAGCTGGGTGGTAGAGTACAAATGGCATTAGATAAAACTAGCAACTATCACTTTGTGTATTACAATCGAGTGATTAAACCTGCACTGGTAGGCTTAGCAGGGCCTTGGATCTCAGGCGGAATTGAGTTTAATTGGCCGCAACATCATCGCCCCACTACATTTAGTTCAACTGAATATGAAATAGAAACTCATCCGGATAATTCTACAACTATTTGGATAGCCGAATGGGAACCAATGTTTCGGACCCGCTCAGTGGCTGGATTCCGACTTTATTCGAATCGTGCTGTGTTAGAAATCAACGGCCGGGTTTCAAACCCGACTCCTTTTCCTCAAACCTTTCTTTGGTGGGCCAACCCGGCAGTCGCTGTCAACGATAACTACCAGGCGGTGTTCCCACCTGATGTGACAGCAGTGTTTGACCACGGAAAACGTGACCTCTCTCGCTTTCCAATTGCCACCGGTACTTATTATAAGGTTGATTATTCCAGTGGAGTTGATATTTCATGGTATAAGAATGTGACTGTTCCAACATCTTATATGGCATACCATAGTGATTACGATTTTGTTGGCGGTTATGATCACGGGAAACAATCGGGAATACTGCATGTGGCCGATCATCATGTTTCTCCAGGAAAGAAAATGTGGACCTGGGGAACGGCCGACTTTGGCCACGCATGGGAGAAAAACCTTACTGATGAGGACGGTCCTTACGTTGAATTGATGACAGGCGTGTATACCGATAACCAGCCTGATTTCACCTGGCTTCAGCCGGGGGAGGAAAAACAATTCACACAATATTTCTTCCCGTTTCATGGAATACATCCGGTCACTGTGGCAAATGAACAACTTGTAATTGGAATTACCACTGAAGGTGATACGAAAAGTAGAGAATCCAGCTCTCCACAAGAACAGCAAGAAGTCACACAAAAATCTAAGGCTACAGTTTCTCTATATGCTACTAGTCCAATCAACACATTTTTAACTGTTGAACAAAACGGAACTACGACGCATGAAGTAGAGGTTTCGCTAGAAACAACAGAGTCTTTCACATGGGAAATTGATAACATTACTAATCAGGAAGAATTCATTTTCCATGCTAAGGATTTACAAGGAAAGGAGATCCTTAGATACCCAGCTCAAACAGGAAGAGCTGCTATTCCCGCAAAGAAAGCGGTAGCTGCTCCCAAGCCGCAGAAAGTAGCTAATAATGAAGAGCTTTTCTTCTGGGGAAGACATCTTGAACAGTATCGTCACGCTACTTTTTCACCTGACCCCTTCTATAATGAAATACTTAAAAGAGACCCTGAAGACTCTAGGGCTAACAATGCACTTGGTTTGCGAGCTCTAAAGAGAGGAATGTTGAATGATGCAGAGCGCTATTTTCGTCACGCAGTTGATCGATTATTACAACGAAATCCAAATCCATATGATGGAGAGCCACTGTTTAATTTGGGACTTGTACTGTGGTATCAAAAGCAATACAGCGAAGCATTTGACTGGTTTTTTAAGGCAACCTGGAACTATGCGACCCGTAGCGCTGCTCTATATTATATGGCCCGAATTAAATGTATACATGGGCGATGGGCAGAAGCTATCAGATTCTTAGACGATGCATTAAGTGAAAATACAATGAATTTTCCTGCCGCACATTTACGGACTGTAGCAATTCGTAAATCAGGAAAAATCGATACAGCTAAATCTGCGTTAAATGCACTAAGAAAAAAATCTCCGGTTCATCATCTGGCGTATGCGGAAGAGATACTACAGAATTGGCCAGGAGAATGGCCGGTATTCTTTTCTAATAAACCCCATCTAATTATAGAAATAGTGTTGTCGTACGGTCACTCAGGCTGTATAGATGATGCATTAACACTTATCCAGCGCTATAAGGAAGAGTGCGAGAGGTCCTCCTGCACTCTTTCACCATTGCCTTTCTATCTGTCATCATATTATCAAAACCTTAAGGGAGATAAAGGTAAGGCGATTCAAAACTGTAATAAAGCAGAACAGATTGCCCAAGGGACCGCTTTCCCTAATCAAGTTGAGTTAATTGTAGCTTTGGAATCATTATTGAATGAATTCGAAAAACCCCCCATGGCAGCGTTTGAATTGGGTAATTTTTACTATGCTCATGGTGCCTATAAACGAGCGCATACATTATGGGAATCAGCAGTTTCAGAAAAACCGGATTTTGCTCCCCTACACCGAAACCTTGCACTTAGTTTTTTCAATAAGAAAAAGGATAAATCTGCCGCTCTACAAGAACTTGAAACAGCATTCGCATTAGATACCCATGATGCCCAAATACTGCTTGAATTAGATGTGTTAGCAAAACGCCTTAATCACTCTATTGAATCACGACTCCAAAGATTAGAATCAAATAAAAATACAGTTATGAAAAGGGACGATCTGATTATAGCCTTCGTTACTCTGCTCAATTTATCAGGTAGAAATGATGAAGCTCTCGATATCCTGCTCTCACATCAATTTCATCCATGGGAGGGCGGTGAAGGAACACTTCCGGAACAATACAAACGCGCTAAAATTGAATTGGCAAAATCACACATTGAAGCGGCGCAATTTAGAGAAGCAATTGAACAACTTGAAGGAGCCAAAATATATCCAAGATCTCTCGGCGAAGGTAAGCTGCCAACTTCCGAATCAGATAACGAAATAAACTTCTGGCTTGGATTCGCCTACACTAAGATAGAAAAGCCTCAAGGCAATACACTAGGTAAAAAGGCCGAAGCGGCACTAATCGCAGCATCAGAAGGAGATGACACACCTCAAATTTCTTTTTACTATAACGATCGTCCGGCAGATGCTATCTTCTACCAAGCCCTTGCATCAAGAGTTATTGGAAATGAGAGCCAAGCACTAAGATTATTACATCGTTTACGAGACTACGGTGAAAGTCATCTGCACGAGCATATTGAAATTGATTTCTTTGCAGTATCATTGCCTGATTTTCTTGTGTTTGAGGAGGATTTAGATCAGCGGAACTACGTTTTCTGTCGCTATTTAATTGGTTTAGGATGCTTAGGTTTGGGAAATTACAGATCAGCGCTTCAATCTATGGAGAAGGTTACCCAACACAACACTTCTCACCCTGGTTCTATTTATACAAAGCCGTTGATCAGTAGCTTGCTCACTACAAAAGACACTGGTTACATTGAGTACCTAAGAAAAGCTATTAAACTTTAGATAGTGGTACAAACCTTGTGTAATTTCTTTTGCCATTAATATTCTTGTAGAGGCCCGAATAAAGCAATAGCTGAGCGGACCAGCACCATTAGCTGGTCATGGTGTAAAAGAGAGGATTCACGACAACATACAAATTAAAAAGGACCTATACACTAATGATTCAATTCATATTTTTAACCACATCACTCCCCATAGCATCTAAACGCGTAGACCGCCCCGGGAGAATCACCCCACACCTTCACTATTCTGAGTGTAAGGCTGGCGGAAATTATCGGCTCCGAAAACTCAAAATTCCGTAGGGTGTGGTAATTCTCCGGTTCATCGACTACCACTTGTCCGCTGTCATCAATAAGCTGAAAATGGCGTACGCAGTAGGGCATCTCCGATTCCGGGTGTCCCATCAACACAGTTTCCATGGCGTGGTCGAAATCGGTGTCAAACACCAGCTCTACCCGAGAAATCCGTTGTTTTCGGTCCCATTGGAGGGTCAATTCGGGCTGCGTATCTTCAGGGGATGGAACCCAGCAATTCGACTGAATATAGGGACGATCATACCCATTGCACACCATTTTGCCGCCAAAAAGATGCGCGGACGGCCGGAGTTCCATGAGCGGCAGTGCACCTCCCGGCCTGCGCTCGGGAAGCCAGAGTTCGAAATTGTCTGCACCAACGCCGTCTGCCACCTGATCGTGAGTATGATGCAGCAGCAGCACCGCCGGAATTCGCTTCAAATGCGCATGTAGCCGCACCCGAGTGTGGGGTTTGAATATCAAAAACACATAGGTGGCTTCTTCTAATTTCGCATCAAAGTCTATTTCAAAAGAGGTGTTTTCCCCCACTTCAAGCTCAACGGTAGTACGAGAAAGCACTTTCTCCGGAGTAAAATTGGCCGGATTGTATGAAGTTCGCAGTTCTATAGTTATACTCGCCTCGCCGTGCTCACCCGGTACATCCTCCGTCTGGATGGCCACACTTCTGGCATTATGAGCCCCTTCCAACTCTTCATCTGTACGGAGGGTTACATACTTCTCTCCCGGCGGCTGCACATCGGCCAAAAACTCGACTTTTGGGACTTTTCCCTCGGGTAGAGGCATCATAAATGCCTTTTCATTTTCAAGAAACAGAAAAGTCTGATCGTAATTTGAAAAATGGGCAAAATCAAAAGTACTACTGTAGTTTATTTTGGCGAACTGGCTTAAATCATCATCCACAAGCTTTAGTCCCGGAATAAACTGTCCCCGCTGCAGCAGGAGGGTTTGCAGCCTGCGCATATGCTGCCCCTCAACGAGATCGCCCGGCAGCAGCCCCTTTCGAATACACTCTGCTGCGGCCACTCCCACCGCCTGTCCATTGTGCGCAGAGGTCAGCATCACCCGTGTAGAGCCGAAGGCCACATGCGAGGCGCTGATAATTCGCCCGGTGAGAAAAAGATTACTCACATCCTTGCTGATCATGGTTCTGTAGGGTATCTGATACACCCCTTTGGAATGATACTGGTCGCACCCCTGGTGTTTTGAGTAAACCCCATCGGCCGGATGGAGGTCGAGCGACCATCCGCCCACCGATACCGCATCTTCCCATGTTCGCTGCTCAACTATATCCTTTTGTGTGAGCATTATCGGGCCCTCAAAACGCCGGCTTTCGCGTTTTCCGGGTATCATGCCGACCCATTCGATTGTTAAGCTTTCAGCTTCAGGGTAGTTGCCGGAGTTTTTGACATAATTCCACACCCCGAATACAACCTTCCATAGTTCCCACTTAATCGTTTCAGTATCATGGATGGTGTCGAGACGACCTCCATATTCTATCCACCAAAAATTGCAGCCCTGGTCATTCACATCAAACCCACGAAAGCGGGGAATCTTCTCAGGTACCGAATCAAGGGCGTAACTCGGTGCAATAAATTTTACTGGAGCACCCGTATCCTTCGTATAAAAGAAAATGGAATGTCCCAACCGTTCACCGTATAACTGCGGATCAGGGGCAAAACCCTCATCAAACTCGTCGGGCTTTTCGGCCCCAAACCTGAATGACGCGCCGGCCCGGTACGCCAACACCCCATCCCCAGAAGCATCACAAAATAGTGGAGCCTTGATTTTATAACTCGTCTCATTCTGCGGATTATATGCTGTTACCTGATCGATCTGCGATTTTTCCTGACCGTTGCGGGTTATGCCCGCGTCGTGCATCGCGGTGTTGAGCAGCAAGGTAATATTGGGTTCTGCAGTTACTTTTTCAAGCAGGATAGTATCAAGCAGGACAGGATTTCCCTCCTTGTTCCGGTGCATGTTCTCAACCAGCAGTTCATCTATAACTCCGCCTTCCCTGGAAAAGCGGTTGTTGTTGTTCATGTGGGCGGTAGCCCCCAGGGCCCAGAGACGCACCTCGCTGGATGCGTTTCCGCCGAGGACCGGCCGGTCTTGCAACAACACTACCTGTATTCCTTCGCGGGCTGCGGTAATAGCGGTACAGGTACCTGCCAATCCGCCGCCTACAATACACAAATCAGTAACTAATTCCTCAGTTCTAAGCTGTCGTGGTCCAGTATATTTTTCGTAAATCATCTTATTATACCTGTACGCCTTGTTTTAATAATAAGTCCTGAACTTTTTCAACGCTTACATTTCGCGGCTCCACACCGTCCTGCACACAGACCTTTGCTACAGTTCCAACCCCCTGTCCCATATTTACACAGGTGGGCATGGCGCGGTAATTAGAATGGGCCAGATGGGTCCCGGAAATGTTCCGCCCTGCCAACAGCAGACCATCCACCTCTTTTGGTATAAAACAGCCGAGGGGGATGGTGAACTTTTTCTTCTGGATGAATTTTTTCTGTACTCCGGTCTCATCCATTCCGCTGCCCGACATATTATGCACATCAAAATTGAAATAAGCCTTAGTTACAATCCAGTCCTCAAACTGCTTCGCCTCGCGTATGTCATCGGCGGTAATAGTATAAAGCCCGACAAAATGCCTGGTTTCTCTTACCCCCAAGGCGCAGGCGGTCATAAGCAGAAAACACTGCTCATATCCAGGAATATTCTTTCTGAGAAAATCCACTATAACCGGAATCTGCTGTCTGCACTCAAATTCACCACGGGTAATGTCACGAACATTGGTCCCGTCGATTCCAATGCTGTTGGTCATATTCACGCTTACTACACCCGGCATTGAACTTGGATACAACAACACGTGCCCAATAGGATGAGGCAGGTTCTGTGTGGCCAAAGTCTGAACTGATGTTCCTTCTATTTTAAAATCATCTTCAAACTCACCGGGAAATACCGCCTTTTCCATATCTACGCCGCCGATTTTAAACATCACACTTACCGGCTGCATTTTTCCGTCACGTTCGCGTCCCTTCACGTAGTCAGCACCAGCTTTGTAGGCAATGTCGCCATCGCCGGTCGCATCGATGATCACATCAGCGTAAACCGCTTCCCGCCCGGACTTACTTTCGGTAATAACCCCGCATACCTTGTTTCCATCCATGATCACATCAGTACACATGGTGTAGAGCTGCAGGTCGGCCCCGGACTCAGATAACATATTCAACAAGGTGAGTTTCAGCTTTTCAGGATGTATGATCCGTTCGGCATGCAGCACCTTATCGCCGAAATAGTTCCAATCCTTGTCGCTGTCCTTTGACCGGCGCAAAATCTCCGCATAGAGAGGCCCTTCGGTCGCACCGGTCCAGTGGCTCATCAATCCGGTGGTGGAAACCCCGCCGAGAGCGCCGCTGCTTTCTATCAACAAGGTTTTCGAGCCTTGCCGGGCGCTGCTGACTGCGGCCGCAAAGCCGGACGGCCCGCCTCCAACTACCAGTACTTCTACCTCATTGGATACAGGTATCCTGCGTTTTGTTTCTGTATGATATTTCATGCTGTTATCCCTTTAGTCCGGTGTGGGTTGTGCCTTCTACAAAATGGCGCTGTGCTGCCAGGAAGATAAAGATCATCGGGGCGATCGACATGATCACAAAGGCCATCACATGATGAATGTTAATCTCTTCGGCACTGGTCCCCATGATGGTATAAAGCCCCATAGTCACAGTATAGAGCTTCTCGCTCTGCAGATAAATTAACGGCTGAATAAAATCGTTCCACCGCCAACGCACTGTAAATATCGCAATTGTTGCCAGCGCAGGTTTGGTCAGCGGCAGAATGATCCGCCAGTAAATGCCGAACTCCGAACAGCCGTCGATCATCGCCGCCTCACTCAAATCCATCGGTATACTTCGATAGTACTGGCGCATCAGAAAGATACTGGTCGGCGATCCAAGCGCCGGGGCAATAATGAGAGGCAGCAGAGTTCCCAGCATACCCAACTCTTTGAAGATAAGGAACCGCGGGAGGAGCAAGAGAAACAGCGGCATAAACATTGTGGAAACTGTCAGCATAAAGAAGGCCTCTCGTCCCTTCCATTGGATTCTCGACAAGGCATATCCGGCAAATGAACTGACCAGCAAGTTGCACACCAGGACCGCCCCGACAACAATCAGGGTATTCCTGAAATAACGTATCACCGGATAACTGTTGAACACTTCCACGTAATTCTTTGGATGCAGGGGTAGCGGAAAGAAAGCCCGCGGCTGCTGAAGCATTTGTACCTGGCTTTTTAGCGAGGTGGAAATGGCATAGATAAAGGGTGCAAAGAAAGCTGCACATACGAGTATCACCACAACGTATTTAAATATGCTTTCAATGGTTGGACTCGGTTTTAAGCTTGATCTCAAGATCTGTTTGGCGCTAAGTTTTTGGGTGGTATTCGCGCCGGTCCTCAAAGTATCTGTACTCATATCACTACACCTCATAAAATACTACTTTGCGGCTGGTCCGCATCACCACAATTGTCAGAATCAAGCTGATAACTATCAGCACCATCGCCAACGCACTGGCCTCGCCGATATTAAAACGCTGAAACGCCTTCTGATACACATGCAGTGTGTAAAAACGCGAGGCGTCCGCCGGCCCGCCCGGAACATTTCCCTCAGGCAAGACCAGGGCTGGGATAAAAATCATGAGTCCGAGTTTAAGGTCCAAAATTGCCCTGAAGAGTATCGACGGAGAGATAAGCGGCAAGGTAATGTGCAGAAACTGCCCGACCTTTCCAATTCCATCAATTTCAGCGGCGTCGTAATAGTGCTTCGGTACGCCCTGCAGAGCTCCCAAATACACGACCATAGCCGTACCGCACTGCCACACCATCAGAATGACCGCAGCTAAAATTATCAAATCAGGGTTCGCAATCCATAGAGCTCCTTTTATACCGAACACCTGCAAAAAGCTGTTTAACAGTCCGTTCGGGTAAAAAATAAACTTTCCGATTACAAAAATAGCTATAACCGGAAGTACCGCCGGCAGGAAAATAAGTGCACGCCAGAGAGGAAGCGGCTTTACATCCAAATCCAAAATAAAGGCGGTGAACAGCCCCATGACAATATTGAGGGGGACATACAGGCTGGTAAAAAGAAAAGTGGTGTATAAACCGTGCCAAAAGTTATTGTCATGTACGATATCGATATAGTTTTTGATACCGATAAAACTCGCATCACCAACCAGTTTGTATTTCGTGAAACTTAACACAAAGGTGTACACAATCGGGCCGTACCAAAAGACTATCAAGCTTACAATCCAGGGAGAAAGAAAAATAAGTAGCGTTTTCGTTTTCCCTTGATCCAATGCTGAAGTCTTCTTTAGTGCTGCTGTAGACATCATTCCTCCAAAAATGGCTGCCTGCCTCAGCTCCGCCAGCTTATGCCCCGCGGGCGCCTGCAGACAGCCATACACGTTCTAAAACTTGTTCTTATTCGTTCAGATCATCCAGATAATCTTGATATTTGTTATCAATGTCTTTCATGATCTCTTCTATATTCTCTCCTGAAATTCTCCGAGCAGGGATGTCCCGCAACCAAGGTTTCACTACATCCTGGTGAATGGCAGGTGCTTCCGGGAAAACATCCATACTCATTCCCTTTACAAGGTTCTCCCACATTCTGCCCATCTCTTGATACACCTCATCATCGTTTACAGCTTCGATCGGGCAGGGGCGCTTCTGCTGCTTGCAAAACCAGCCGTTGCCCTCTTCGCTTATTGTGATGAACTTCAGGAACTCCCAGGCTGCATCTTTATTCTTTGCGCTCTGGCTGATAGAGTAAGACCAGCCGTGTTTACTGATACCGCCGTGCTGTCCGTTGAAGCCGGGGACCGGTAGAATGCTGAAGTCCATATCCGGGTTCCCCTTGTTAATTTGTCCAATGGTCCATGATCCGGACACGTAGAAGGTCTGTGCCTCTTTAATAAAGGCCTGTACCTGGGCTGCACCGGTATCGGTACCGGCTACTTTACTGTTCCATTCAAGTATTGCGCGATAACCACCGTACTTTCCGTATACTTCTTCGATGTAATCATCAAACTTTTTTGCAGTGTTCATCACGCCCGGAGAGTCCATTAGCGATTCAATCCCATCTTTACTGATGGTAGGATGTCCGGCGCCAAAGCTAAAGTATACAGTCGCCGGCTGCCCGGCCATCTGATACGGGTCCCAGGCAATTACTTCTAACTCATCTCCATCGTTGAGTTCGTTTACTATCGTCTTACTTACATCTGTAAACTCAGCCCAGTTTTTCGGTGCGTCTTTTATTGGGTCCAGACCGGCTTTCACCATCAAATCTTTATTATAGAAGAAGAGTCCCATACCACCAGCAGTTACATTTGGAAGACTGTAGATACCGTCTTTATAGTGGCTTCGCTTTGCTTCTGCCGAAAGCAGAATATCATCCAGATCTATTCCCTCTTTTTCAAGATATGGGGTAAGATCGACGAGAGTGTCCTCTGCATTAACATCCGGCATCCATGAGCTATGTAACTGTACCACATCAGGTAAAGCGCTGGTCCCGGCCGCCAACACGACCTTGCGTTGCAACTCGTTCGGGGGAGTAAAGGTAACCTCAAACTCATAACCGGGATTTTGTGATTTAAACCTCTCGATTAACTGCTCGACTAGTTCGGTCCTTGATCCACCCCATAGATGCCAATACGAAAGTTCAGCACCTCCTTCAGCAGATTCTCCGGCTTCTTGCTGACCACCAGCAAGCAACAGCATAGGAGTAATTAAAAGAATGCATAAAATAGATACCAACCTTTTCATGGTTGCCTCCTTATTAAAATATTGATAACACCTCCTGGATGTTACACATTCATATGCAACTCACCGTATACGGTGAGATAGGCGCCTTATTCTATTTAACCAGTCCCCTATTTATTTTGGTCGAAGACCGCAAAATCAGTTCGTTGTTGAGTTGGACTTTTCTTCCGCTTTTTCCGGTCTGTATGGTCCTTAGGAGGGAACGCGCAGCCTCAACTCCGGTAGATAGAAGCTGCTTTCTAACAGTAGTTAAAGGGGGGGCCATGGTGCGGGCAAAGAAAGAGTCATTACTACCAATGACCGATACATCCTCAGGAATAGTCAAGCTGTTGGACTTCAAGGCCTCGTAAATACCAATTGCCATCATGTCCGACAGTGAGTATATGGCAGTAAAAGGAACCTTATTACGTATAGTTTTGATTAATTCACTGCGTGCAATATCTAGCTCATAATCACAATGCAATACATAATCCGAATTGAAAGAGAAATTGTACTTTTCAAGAGTTTTCTTATAACTGTCGATTGTGAGGCAGCTTTCCGGATCATTATCGCGTCCCACCATAAGCAGTATCTGTTGATGACCGCTTTGAATCAGGTAGTCTATTGGATCACTCTCGGGCGGAGTTTGCATTACCACCTGGTTAATCTCACGGTCCAACTCAGGCATATTCACCGCCGCAAAAGGAATATCAGATTGTAGTAACTGGTCAACATTATGTAATAGGTATTCGAGGGTACAATAGCGGGTGCCGAACAGAATCAAGCCGTCGTACCCATACGCTACTTCAAGTTGGTTTTTGACCATAGAAGGAGAGTCTTCTCCTTTGGTAGGTAAAAAGATCATGCTGTACCCGTTGCGGAATAATTCGATTTGAATACCGGAAAGTACCTCGTTTACAAACGAACTGTGAAAAAGTGGACCGTTATACGGAATCATAATCCCAACAATCCTAGTTCTCTGGTTCGACAGGCTGCGGGCAATCACATTCGGCTTGTAATTTAGCTCATCAATCACCTTATCTATCCTATCTTTTGTATCCTGACTCAAACGCGAGGTGGATGAGTCCTTCAAATAAATTGAAACAGTTGTTTTAGAAACTCCAACCTTCTCAGCTATCTGCGCTAAACTTGCCATGTTTTTACTCACCTACAATCCCAAAATCAAACCAAACTAATTGCTTTAGTTAACTTTCAAGTTAACCGGTTAACTTAATCGTAAACCCAAGACCGAGATCTGTCAACAAAAAAAATGAGAAAAAAACTTCTACATCCTCTCCTACTCGTATCAGATTACACAGTAACCAAAACTAAGGCGAGTAAAGCAAAGTGGTCTTTTGTACATAGGGCCCCGATGCCGAAGATCAATATTGATCTTCGGCATCGGGGTTAGAATGGGTATTACTTAATACACTTCCCATTCATTATTTTCACAAGAAGCGCTTTCAAAACTCCCGATTTTTAATGCTTTAAGGCCACTAAACTCATGTATATCCCTCTATTCTACCCTCAAATTTGACTTACCTGCTAATCTACTACTACGTTCAAAGTAGAAGCAATTCGCACAAGAAGGATCTATATGCGAAAACTTGTAATTGTCCTTGTATCTTTTGCTTTAATAGCCGGAGTAGCAGCAGCTGAAGGAATGTGGCGTGACGGAACTCTTTCAGCCACAGATGGAAAAATTATGTACGTATTGTCGTAGAAGACGGCAAACAGTGATGCCCAAGCTAAGTGGTATGTGCATGCTGATTGGGCCGCAACTACACTGCTCGAAATGCAGGGCCCTGCAAAAATCCTCGGGTCCGGAGGCGAGGTGGATGCGATATCCGGCGTAAGTGTAACTATCGTACCGCACTTTATACTTGCCCAAAAAGCTCTTAGCGGGAAGAGTCGCTACCCCCCGCGATCACACTCACGTCCCCTTGAACCCAGGGCGCTTTCTTAAGCTCAAGGGGAATACTTTCACTTTTTCAATTCACTCAGCGCTTCGATATGCTCTACAGATAAACCGCAGCAGCCGCCGACAGCACTTACCCCGTCGGCAATCCATTCAATGGCGTAGGACTTTAGATCGGAGGGAGAGATGATGTCTTCAAACTGCCAGTGGGGCATGCGAAAAAAGCCGCTGTCGGGATAGGCGTAGCGAGGGCCGCTGAAGTAGCGACCGAGGATTTCGAGGGAAGGGCCGGTGATATTCACATTCGAGTGCATGATGCCGGCTGCGTCGATTCCCTCCGCCGGCAGCTGGGCGATAACCTCCTCCAGCGGAATATCGTACTCCCGAAAGAAAGACAGCACCTCGCCGTCTTCGCCCCTGCGGGCGGAAAAACCGGCCCACACCGGCAGCCCGGTGGCCAACGCAGCCTCCAGTACGCATTGGAAGCGCTGGGGGTGGTACATCATCTCCAGCAGAATCAGATCACAGCCGCCGGCTTTCAGCAGGCCCGCGGCCTCGTGCAAAGCGGCACAGAACCTCTCGCGCCCCACCCCTGAGTAAGGGTCGGTCGATTCAGCTCCGGCAGCTGTCTTGGGGACCATATGTGAGAGCGAGCCGGCCACCAACACACCGCTGTGTCCGAGCTCCTGCGCTGCCCGCCGGCGGGCACTCAAAGCCGCATCACAGGAATTTCGATACACCTCTTCAAGTCGCTCGCCAAAACCCGCCGGTTCCAGCATCAAGCGGCTGGTGGCATAGGTATTGGTAGTGATGATCTCCGCCCCCGCACGAATATAGTCCTGGTGCACCTCCTCCAGCATATCGCGATTGCTGATATTCGCCGGCCCGCACCAGGCTTCATTATTCATATCGGCCCCGCGCTTCTCCAGCTCAGTGCCGGTTGCACCGTCTATAAGCACAACCCCTCCGTTTCTCATACGGTCTACAATTTCCATATAGCCCATACACGCCTCCTTTTCTCACCGATCAACACTTATCCCTTAAGGCTCCCAGCAGAAGCATCAACCCCTCCGGCCTCCGACAAACTGCATCTCCCAGCTTGCCGAAACCGCCCTCATGTCCTTTCCAACACGTAGAATGATATGCATAATCAGGGGAATCACAAACGAATGGGTCGCCAATGCCACCATGCAGAAAATGATCCCCATAAAAAAAGCACCCAAAGCCTTCATCGGCCCCTCATCAGAAGAAGCCAAGGCATACACACAGGCATTCAATGCAATAACCCCGTCAATACCGAGCTCCGGGACCAAAGGAAAAAGCAGATACCCCCGCAGAAGGTACTCAAAACCAATCACATAGAGTATCCAGAACAGGGCATTTAGCATTACCCGTTTCAGAGGCCATTCAGCCCTCCGCACATCCGGGTAAACCTCAAGGGGAATCCGTGCACCCGAGCGAACCCAGGTAAAAGCAAGTGCCAACCCCACCGGCAGCAATGTCCATAGCACAACTCCGCCTCCACCGGGCAAAACCGCCCCGGAAAGCTCAGCAGCCCGCGAAACACCTATAGGGGCACCTTCAGCCCCACTATTCTGAAAAGCTCCACTCTCGGCAATCGACAACAGCACAAAGGGAATAACCCCCATCAACACAAACCCAAGGGTCCTTTGAAGGTAGACAAGCCACTCTCGTCCGGCATCAGTTTCGGTACTCTCCCAGGAATCCTCACTATCCCCCAGCCGTACAGCCAATGAGCGCATAAGTTTTGAACGCCGTGAATAAAAACACACCAAATATCCAAGAGTAAATACAACTAAATGAATCGGTAATCTCATATGTCTGTATTATGACTGAGAGAAATGAAAAGGACAATGTCCTTGGGAGGCCTTGTGCAAGCACCTTGGGCGGGGTCCTTGGGCCAGCAAAGCCTTTACGAACCGCAATCTATTCAGCACGCCGATTTGTCACCCCGACAGAGTTATTAGTACATTTGAACTAAGGAGGAAAGAAAAACCATGAATGACTATTACATAACACCAGTAATAATGACCAAATTCTTCAAAAAAGCGAAAATAAAGGATCTGTCCCTGGATGAAATTTCCAACAACCTGCAAGAGGCCCTCATCGAAGACCCCGAACTCAGCGATACCACCAACATCTCTGTAAAAGCCGAAGGAGAAGGCGAAACCAAGGAACCCGTCATCCACCTTATCGGAAAAGTTAAAAACGAAAAGGACAAAGCCCGCGCCCAAGAAATCGTTGAAAAAAACACCGGCCGGGAAATGGAAATCTCCAACGAGCTAAAAGTCGAGTAATTCGCATAGTCCCGGCCTGGCCGCCCACTGACCTCACGACCACGCCATTCTGCCCGACAGACAGCGCGGCCCGCGGAACAAATGGTTCTGCGTGGGAAAGCCTCTACAGCTCTTAAAGATAAAGATGCTTCCAACTCTTAGCTCTCACCCTTAGCATCCGATGCCGAAGTTCAATATTGATTATTGGCATCGGGCCCCAAGGCTAGAGTCCTTCAAATAAATTTTCGAATAAGTTTCAAGTTGACAGATAAACCAATTATGTTACTGTATCTGTATCATGCAAAAATTAAGAATATCACTGATACTAATCCACGCATTTGTAGGTTTGGGTGCATTAGGAGGCGGATATCTCGGTCTGTCGGACCCCACATTAGCCTCTATGGGAGCGGAAGCGGCCGAGATGCTCAAACACGGTCCGTTTGACTCCTTCTTTGTTCCCGGACTGTTTCTGTTTGTAGTGTTGGGTCTTTTCAATCTGACAGCAGCTTACACTGCCGCCCGAAAGTGGAAAAACCAAAGCTATTACAGCGGAATTATGGGAATAATCTTAATGGCCTGGATCTTCATCCAGTGCTATATGTTGTGGGATATCAACGCACTTCATATCATATTCTTTCTGATAGGGGCTATACAGGCATTAGCTGCTCTGATTATGCTTATTCATAAAAAGGAACTCAGGTCATGATAAGCCTGCCCGTGAGCGTTCAATAAACCGGCCGCCCCCTCGCTCGCCAACAAACTCACC
>CAZDFY010000042.1:0-15295 GCA_964504785.1 uncultured Sediminispirochaeta sp.
TATTTTTCTGAAGTACATTGATTTTTTCAAACTAAAGTCTACATTTATACTAGAAGGAGGGCCCCATGATAAATAAAAATATTTTTGTGGTCGGCCTGAATGAGGTAAACCGGGGGCTTTTAGAGCGAACCCCCCACGCCTCCGAGTATATGTTTCACGGGCTTCTGGATCCGGCGGATGTCTACGAGACCTATGAGTTTCCCATTCCCGAAATGATAGAGCGGAGCATCCAACAGATTAAGCAATTTAAAAGAGATACCGGCCAGTCGGTAGATGCGATTTGCGGGTATAACGATTTTCCGGTCAGCACGATGCTGCCCCTAATTTGCAAGGAGTTTGGGACTCGTTCTCCCAGCCTCGAGAGCCTGATGAAGTGCGAGCACAAATACTGGAGCCGTCTTGAGCAGCACAAGGTTATACCCGAGCATATACCCGACTTTTGCGCCTTCGATCCCTTCAATGAAGATGCCCTTACAACCATCAACCTTGAGTTCCCCTTCTGGATTAAACCCATAAAATCATCCGGCTCTTTTCTTGGCTTTCGTATAGAGAACGAGGCAGATTTTCAAAGGGCCCTCCCGCTAATTCAGGAGCAGATCGGCCTTATCAGCGATCCCTTCGGCTATGTGTTGGAGCAAGTAGACCTTCCACCGGAGGTAGCCCGGGTAAAACCACACTATTTCTTAGCCGAAAGTATTATCGGTGGGCGTCAGTGCACCCTTGAGGGGTACTCCCTGAACGGCTGGATAGAGACAACCGGTATTATCGATTCAATTCGTTACGAAAACGGGGTAAGCTTTTTCCGCTACGAGTACCCCTCCAGTCTGCCCTACAAAATTCAGGAGCGTATGATCCGGATTACTGAAAAAATTATCTCCTCCATCGGCTTTGATAACTCCGCCTTCAACATAGAGTACTACTGGGACAGGGGGCGGGATAAAATCTGGCTGCTGGAGATCAACACCCGGGTCAGCCAGTCCCACGCGGATATCTTTGAAAAGGTGGACGGAGTTTCGAACCAGGCAATTACCGTAGATGTGGCCCTGGGGCGGGACCCGGAGTTTCCCTATCAGCGCGGTGAGTTTCCCCGGGCGGCCAAGTTCTTCCAGCGGGTATTCCGGAACGGTATTGTAAAGGCCGTGCCCACCGAGGCTGAAATCGCGCAGGTACTGCGGGAGATGCCCGGCACGGTTATCCGCCCCCAAGTACAGCCGGGAATGAGGCTGGATGAGCTTTTAGAGCAGGACAGTTATAGTTTTGCGATCTGCTATCTTTTTATTGGCGGTGAGGACCAAAAGGACCTGTTAGATAAGTATATGCGCTGTCAAGAGATCCTCACTTTCGACATTGAACCTGTCTAAATAAATGAGGGGCTATAATGAAAATTAGAGATGAGTTTCCCCGAAAGGTGAGGGAGATTGAGCATTTTACCATTCCCATGGGCGACGGCATCCGTTTAGCAGCCCGAATGTGGCTTCCCGAGGATGCCGAAGCACACCCTGTTCCCGCGGTGTTGGAATACATACCCTATCGCAAACGCGATTTAACCGCCCAGCGGGATGTGCGCCACCACCCCTATATCGCCGGCTTTGGGTATGCCTCGGTGCGGGTTGATTTGCGGGGAAGCGGGGAGTCAGAGGGAATTCTTACCGACGAGTACCTGCAGCAGGAACTTGATGACGGAGTAGAGGTGATACACTATCTCGCCCGGCAGAAATGGTGCAGCGGTGCGGTAGGAATGATAGGAATCTCCTGGGGCGGCTTCAACGGGCTGCAAATAGCGGCGCTACAGCCCCCGCCCCTGAAGGCGGTGGTAAGCATTTGCTCTACCGACGACAGGTATACCGACGATGTGCATTACATGGGGGGCTGTCTCCTTGGGGACAACCTCTCATGGGCCTCCACCATGTGTGATCAAAATACCCATCCCCCGGATCCTTTGTTGGTGGGGGACAAATGGCATGACATGTGGATGCAGCGCCTCGAGAAGAGCGGGCTGTGGCTGGAAAAATGGCTGAGCCGGCAGCACCGTGATGAGTATTGGAAGCACGGCTCGGTGTGCGAGGACTACTCGGCCATAACATGTCCGGTGATGGCGGTAAGCGGATGGGCCGACGGCTATTCAAACACAGTCTTCCGGCTGATGTCCCATCTTTCAGTACCCCGAAAGGGCCTGATAGGCCCGTGGAGTCACAAATATCCCCACGAGGGGGTCCCCGGCCCGGCGATAGGGTTTTTGCAGGAGGTCCGGCGATGGTGGGACAGGTGGCTGAAGGGAGAGGAGAACGGTATAGAGGATGAGCCGATGTTTCGTGTGTGGATGCAGGACAGCGTTCCCCCCACCACCAGTTACACAGAGCGCCCCGGGCGCTGGATTGCCGAGTCCGCGTGGCCAAGCTCAAATGTCCGGGAGGATGTGTATATCCTCGATCAGGGCCGGCTTGCTCCGGTGACGGAGAAGGTGAAGGAAAAGCCCCTCCATATTCAGTCTCCCCTGTCGGTAGGTCTTTTTGCCGGAAAATGGTGCAGTTATCAGGCCCCTCCCGATCTTCCCCACGACCAGCGTCAGGAAGACGGGGGTGCCCTGGTCTTTGAAACCGCCCCTTTGGAGGAGGACCTGGAAATATTCGGCCCCCCCCTGGTGGAATTGGAGTTTTCCTCGAATAAGCCGGTGGCAATGGTGGCGGCCCGGGTGTCCGACGTGGCCCCCGATGATAAAGCCACCCGGGTTACCTACGGCTTGTTGAATCTGACCCACAGGGAAAGCCATGAAAACCCCAGCCCCCTCACCCCAGGGGCCCGCTATAAGGCGGTGGTCAAGTTAAACGGTGTCGCCCAGCGCTTTCCCCGGGGCCACCGTCTGCGCTTGTCCCTCTCAACAAGCTACTGGCCCCTGGCATGGCCGCCCCCCGAGCCGGTGCAGCTTACCCTTTTCGCCGGCCGCAGCTCTTTTATTCTCCCGGTACGCCCTCCCCGTGGGAGCGATGAGAAACTCCGTCCCTTCGAAGAGCCGGAGGGTGCGGCCCCGTTGAAACTCACCTTAAAGCGCCCCGGGGAGGAGTCCTGGAGGGTAATAAAAGAATTAGACCGGGATATCTCAAAACTGGAGGTGCTGCTTGATACCGGTACCACCCATTATGATGATATCAATATGGATATCAGCTCCCGTACCCGAGAAACCTACACCTATTACACCGATGAGTACAACTCTATCTCCGGAGAGACCTACTGGGAGCGAATATTCAAACGGGAGGGCTGGCAAATCCGCACCGTAACCAGGACCCTGCTTACCTCGAACGAAAGGGAGTTTCGCATCCGCGCCGACCTTGACGCCTACGAGGGACCGAGCCGGGTCTTCAGCCGCAGCTGGGACACAACAATCCCAAGAAATTTGGTGTGAAAAGGATCGGTTTTTACAAGGACCACTTTATTCGTTTTTATTCGTTCTGAAACCGTACTACCATGTAGATTTCAGTTTCCCCGTCAAAAGTATTCTCAATTGTGTGCTCGACATCGGCATGGTAGTGAATAAAGTCGCCCTTGGAGAGTTCGGCCTCATTTTCACCGGCTTTTACCCTGATTCCGCCCTTTAAAACGGTCAGAAACTCCTTGGTTCGTGCGGCATGGGGGCTTGAGGGAAGGGATTGGCCCTTCTGAAAGGTGAGAATATACATTTCAAGGTCTTCGGCCATAGAGAGGGGACTCAAAACCCTGATGTGGACTCCCTCTTCTTCAGTCTCCAGGCGGGTGATGTCCTCTTTTCGGCTTACGGAAAAGGTCCTTTGCAGGTGCTCCTGCCCGGTCAACAGAGAATCGACATCAACATCAAGGCCCTTGGCGATCTTCCAGACGGTTGCGATAGTCGGGTTTACCTTCTCCGACTCAATCTGAATAAGCATGCTTTTGCTTACTCCGCATCTTTCCGCCAAAATACTTTGGGTGATGTGGTGCTTCTCTCGAATAGTTTTTATGTTCTTTCCAATATGAATCGGGGTTTTTGTGTCCATAACCAAATAGTAGTCTCCCCCCGTGCGCCTTGTCAAGCTCACCCTGCCAGCCCCACGTCAGACGAAAGTGGGCGACCGGCGGGCAGACCTCACGCGCCCAGCGTCGCGCGCTCAGCGGTGTTGTTTTTCTTGACAGATCACCCTCGAGGTAATAGTATTTTAGTATACTGAAAAAAATATCAGTTTACTAAAAAATAAGGTGGCCTAATGGAAGAAACTACGCACCCGAGCGTTGGACGCAGCATTCAGAAAATTAGAAAAAACCACAAACTCACCCTGAGCGTGCTCTCACAAAGAAGCGGGGTTTCGGTTGCTACTCTCTCTCAAATTGAAGCGGACAAGGTAAATCCTACAATTGCGACACTGTGGAAAATCGCAGACGGCCTCGACATAGACATCCACTCCCTGCTTTCAGGGCTGGAGCGAAAGCGGCGGCTGTTTGAGGTAGGCCGGCGGGATGATATTTCCCGGCTCGATACCGAAGAGGAGGGGGTGCATATTCGGGTTTTTTCTCCCCTCAGCATGGCCGAAGATCTGGAAATTTACTCTCTTACCTTTCAGCCCGGTCAGCTGCTTGTCTCCGACCCCCATCCCGAGAAAACAGAAGAGTATCTTATTGTGGTCCGGGGCAGCGTAAAGGTGTGTGTTGATGAAAACAAGGCGGATTTGGGGGCCGGTGATTTTATTCGCTACCATGCCGACATTCAGCACAGTATTGAGAATACCGGCGACGAAGTTGCGCTTGTGAATATGGTGGTAAGATTTAGAAAAAGGGGAGAAAAATGAAGCGGATTTTAGTAACCGGGGCTTTAGGGCAGATTGGATCCGAGCTTACGGCTGCGTTGCGGGAGCGCTACGGAGGGGACAATGTGCTCGCCACTGATATCAGGGATGATGTAAACCCTGAAATTGTTGAAGGCGGGCATTTTGCGATTCTCGATTGCAGGGACGGGGAAAAATTACAGGAGCTTGTAAGTAAATATCGCATTGATACTATGTATCATCTTGCCGCCTTGCTTTCAGCCACCGCCGAGCAAAAGCCGCAGATGGGCTGGGATATCAATATCAACGGGCTGTATACGGTTTTAGAGGTCGCCCGTGAAAATGGCTGCTCGGTGTTTACCCCGAGTTCAATCGGGTCCTTCGGCCCCACTACCATCAAGGATTATACCCCCCAGGATTCCCCCCAGCGTCCGAGTTCAATGTACGGGGTAACAAAGGTTGCCGGAGAGCTTTTGTGCGATTACTATCATCACAAATTCGGCATCGATACCCGCGGGGTGAGGTATCCCGGGCTTATTTCAAACAAAACTCCCCCCGGGGGAGGGACTACCGACTACGCGGTAGATATTTACTATGCGGCGGTAGCCAAGGGGCATTACACCTGTTTTCTCAAAAGCGATACTTACCTCGATATGATGTACATGCCCGACGCCCTAAAGGCGGCAATCGATATCATGGAAGCGGACCCGGAGAAGCTGCGACATAGAAACGCCTTCAATGTAACGGCAATGAGCTTCTGTCCGGAGGACCAGGCGGCGTATATAAGAAAATACATCCCCGAGTTTGAGATATCCTACGATATCGATCCGGTGCGCCAGGCTATTGCCAATTCCTGGCCAAATAATATGGAAGACTATGCGGCACGGGTAGAATGGGGATGGTGTCCGGAGTACGACCTGGAGGCTATGACAAGGGATATGCTGGATACACTAAAAGATCGCGAGGGGGAATAACATGTACGGTACAGTGAAAAAGGAATTACAGGAAACAATCGAAGGACTGAAGCGGGAGGGGCTCTATAAAAATGAACGGGTATTACAGTCTCCCCAGGGCGGTACTATCGAAGTAGGAGAGGGGAAAAGGGTTATCAACTTTTGTGCCAACAACTATCTTGGACTGGCAAATAATCCCGGAATAGTAAAAGCTGCTCAGAAGGCCATGGAACAATGGGGGTATGGATTATCATCGGTCCGCTTTATCTGCGGGACCCAACAGATCCACAAAGACTTGGAGAGCAGGGTGTCCCAGTTTTTGGGCACCGAAGATACCCTCCTCTACGCAGCCTGTTTCGACGCCAACGGCGGGGTTTTTGAGCCTCTGATCGGCCCGGAGGATGCAATAATCTCCGATGCACTCAACCACGCCTCGATAATCGACGGGGTGAGGCTGACAAAATCACGGCGTTTCCGCTATGCCCATTCGGATATGAAGGACCTCGAGCGGGCGCTGAAGGAAGCCGGAAAAGCTGAAGAATCTGCAGGGTCCGGGGGCGGCGAAGGAGCCGAGACTGCCAAGGGGGCCGAAGGTCCAGAAGCCGGCGAAGGAACAGAGGCTGCTCCGCGGAAGATAATCTGTACCGACGGGGTGTTTTCGATGGACGGCGACATCGCCAAGCTTGACGATATATGCGACTTGGCCGACCGCTACGGGGCCCTGGTGCTGGTGGATGATTCCCATGCCACCGGCTATATCGGACCTGGGGGGAGGGGAACCCCTGCCTATTACGGGGTAGAAGACCGGGTCGATATTATAACCACCACCTTCGGAAAAGCGTTGGGGGGTGCCTCCGGGGGCTGCACCTCCGGCCGGCGCGAGATTATTGAAATGCTGCGGCAGCGCTCCCGGCCCTACCTCTTTTCCAACACCCTGGCGCCGGCGGTTGTCGGTGGTACGCTCAAGGCATTGGAGTTGGTGGAGAACAACCCCGATCTGCCCTTGAGCGTAATTGAAAAGGCCGACTACTTTAAAGAGAAGATGCGCTCGGCGGGCTTTGACCTTGTGCCCGGTGAAACCGCGATAGTCCCGGTAATGCTCTACGACGAGCAAAGGGCCGTTTCCATGGCCGATGCACTCCTTGAAGAGGGAATTTACGTTATAGGTTTTGTGTATCCCGTGGTTCCGAAGGGGAAGGCGCGGATCCGTGTACAGATTTCCGCCGCCCACAGCCAAGGTGAAATTGACAAGGCGGTGGAGGCCTTCACCACAGTAGGCAAAAAGATGGGGGTGTTATAAGCCCCCGCCACACGCCACGCCAACACTCCACGCTCTTTGAGCCCCGCCCCGGTGTTTCTGATATGTGACCATCCGGAGGCGGGGCATTTTTTTTTCAGATGCGGTTTCCTTTGATTTAAAAAATCGCCTTAGCTGAGTATCTAGTGGGGCCGCTATCCGCCGTAGGGGAAGGGCTTTTTTGCCTGCCGGGCGACGGTCATCTCTCGCATCCTGGAGAATACATCAACCCCAAGCTGAGAGTAGACGTGCAGCAGGTCTACCAGGACCCAGTTTTCCCGGAGAAGTCCGTTTTCGCAGCGCCAAAAATCGAGGCTGCGCATGGTTATCTCTTTGTTCACAGGGGGAATTCCCAGCCAGCCGTCTTCGCTGAGGGTCATGCGCATTCCCGGCCAGGAGGTCTCCCCGACATAGTCTCCGTCGGCAAAGAAGTAACTCGGCACTTTATCGTTCATACCACGGTTCGGCATTGCCTTGAGAAAGGGAATTTGATGCCAGTTTCGAAATCCGCTGATCCTTCGGTTGGTACCGATACCGGCGGGGCCGTACCAGGTCATTTTTGGGTGCCAGTAGGCGGGAAGGTCCATTGCTTCGGGGCCGCCTTCGGCGTGCTTTTGAAGCCCCGCCAGCATATCCACCACAAGCTGCAGTGAAGCCTTCGATTGTGCTTCATCCCGGGCGGCAGTTATGATACCGTTTTGCGGGGCAGGGGCGGGGGCCATCCAGTCGATACCGAGACTCGGTGTCATCGGCCAGGCGTCGGCCTGCATCATTACATGGGGAATGTCCCACACAGCCTGCATTTCAACGATTTTATCATCCTCTACCCTATAAAACTCGTGGAACCGCATGGCGATCGGATGATACGTGGGAGGGATATCGAGCCAGGGCCGCTCAAAGACACCTACATAGTGTCCGGCACAGCCTACCCAGTTGCCTTCCTCCGCCGGCCCGGCCATCACAATAAAATCACGGCGCTCAAGGTCTGGAACGGCCTCGATAAGCGGGGCAAAGACGGTTGAGTAAAACTCTTTTGGACCGGTAAAATCCTCAAAGGGAGTGGTCCAATGGATTGGGCAGTCCGGCGTACAGAGCGACTCGAGTACCTGTAAAAGGTTATCCTTCTCCAGATCATAGAGGGCCGATCTCAGACGACCGATAGTGTGTTTGTTTCGTGCATGGGTATCCTGCATATTCATCCTCCTGTTACATTAAAAAAATTATCATACGTCCATATATTTTATTTGAATACGTATTCAAGGTATGGTACTATAGGATGGGATGAAACACAAGACTTATATAGTGGTAGAAAGCCTGTGGTATCAAAGTTTTCACTCTCTATTGGCGAGTACTTATATAAAAAACGATAAACTGGTCCCCTTTTTATAGTCTTTGAGAGGGTGAACATTTAAATTTTTTAAAACCAACAGGATTTGTACCACTAACAAAGGGAAAGGGGTAAGAGTAGTGGAAGGTTTAGAAGAACACCTAATTGAAGCCCGCGAGGAATACGATGAAGCGAGGCGAAAGGCAAAACTCATATACGCGAAAGCGGTGAGTCAGGGGCAAAACGGGTATCTTCCGGCATTAGAGGGAATCCTTGAGCACAGCCAAATAGCAGCCGAGCAGCGGATAGGCCGAATGGAAATACCCCTCCACAGAATTGTTGGTACCGTAACTCACAGTAGGGCCCGCTCTTTCTCGCCGGGGTTTTTACCGCTTCCTAAGCAGAGGAGTGAGTTTGGTGCAAAATGGGTAAATGTGTATATACATCAGCTTGACAGCGGAATACAAGAGCCGGTTCTGCTGCAGGAATATCTTAACTGGTATTGGGTGGTAGAGGGAAATAAGCGGGTAAGCGTACTAAAGTACCTCGATTCATATAAAATTGATGCAAGGGTCATTCGCGTACTGCCGAGCAAGGACAGCGAAGACCCGGCAGTTGCCGTGTACTACCGGTTTCTCGATTTTAAAAATAAAACAGGCCTTGATGATATATGGATAAGAATCCCAGGTGGATACGAAAGGCTCTACAATTACCTGCTGCAACACTACGGGAGTGGACCCGATAGCCCCGATAGCAGGGAGAAATTTCAGGAGTTTTACAGCGATATCTATCAGCCCTTTCGTGCCCTTTTTAAAGAAGTGGGGGGAGACAAACTCCAACTGACCACGGGAGAGGCTTTTCTCAACTACCTAGAGTTGGTCGGTTTTCCCGACTCTTTTTCTGGGGAACAGGGCAGAAAAGAACAGGGCAGAAAAGAACAGGGCAGAAAAGAACAGGGACGAAGAGATCAAAGTAGAAGAAGCGTGGAGCAGGTGGTAAAGGAACTGAGCCTGGGGAATGAAGAGATAGCGGTTACCTCCGAGCCCCTGGGGCATCCCTCGCCGGGTATTCTCGGCACAATCGGCAGTTTACTCCATACCAAAAAGCCCTTGCGGGTCGCTTTTGTTCATTACGGCAATTCGGCGATTTCAGTGTGGACCCGCCACCACGAAAGGGCGAGAGAGTATCTGCAGAAGCAGATGCAAGGCAGGGTCAAAACAAAGGTCTTTTGGACGGGTGAGGGTACTTCAAGTTTCAGAGAGGTTATTGAAGGGGCCGCGTCCCAGTCGGATGTAGTGTTTTCGACGGCGGCAATTCTCTACGGAGAAACCCGTAAGGTAGCAATTGAAAATCCGAATGTGCGTTTTTATGTTGCAAGCCGTAAAAAGAGCGGAGTGCATATTCGCACCTACTCACCGCGGACACATGAGGTCCACTTTCTGTCAGGCATGATTGCCGGGGCACTCTGTGAGAAACGACCAATTTCTTTTGTAGTGTCTAATTACAGTGCCTATGCTTTTGCCTCAATCAACGCCTTCGCCCTTGGGGCCCGCGGGGTACACAAAGATGCCCGGATAACCCTTTCATGGAACGATCATTGGGATAAAAACCACTTTAAGATGGACTCTCTTCCCGAGGGTGTGAAAGAGGAGGATGAGTTCTTTTTTCATAATATCTTACCGCCCCCGGAGAGCGGGTTTCGTGAATACGGACTGTACGCATGGCGTGGTAAAAAACTCACACAATATGCGGAACTTACCTACGATTGGCGTGAGTTTTACCGGAGCGTAATAGAAAATATTCTGGCCGGTAATCTTCGAACCTTCGATTCCCAACCGGGAGAACCGGCACGATTTCTCACTTTTTGGGGGGGCTTGAAAAACGGGATTATCGATCTCTCCATCAATCATGCTGAAGTTGGTCACGAAATAAGGCGCACGGTGGGGGGGATAAAAACTTTGATGCTAATGGGTGAGTTTTCTCCATTTACCGGCCCCTTAATTGATCGGCAGGGAAAACTGCAGCTGGAGGAGGGAGAGGACCTTGAGTATGATGAGATCATTGCTATGGATTATCTTGTCGAGGGGATTGAAGGGCCCTTTGTAGACCCTACTGAGGTTGTTACAAGTTAGAGCTTACAAGATCGAGGTTACAAGATCGAGGTCAGTTTTCTATTTCAATAGTAACGGTGATTTCGGTGCCCCTGTCGTTGTGCCTGCCGATGTCCAGTTCACCGTTGAACTGGGTGGTGTAGCCGTCAACCAGGGTAAGCCCGAATCCGTACTCACTCTTTTCAATTGTCCCGGAGGCAAGCCCCTGCCCGTCGTCCCTTACTTGTATTGTTATGAGGTCCTCCCCTCTGCGGTGGACTGAGACATAGATGGTACCGCCGGTAGTATCAGGATATGCGTATTTTAGCGAGTTTGTTACAAGCTCATTCACAATGATACCTATGGGCAGCGACTGTTTGGGAGTTACGGAAATTTCTTCGATGTCGGTGAGTATTGAAATTTTCTCATCATACACATATGCATCCCGCAGGTCGTGTAGAAGCTGCTCAATGTAAGTGGAAATTTTCACACTATCCAAATTTTCGCTGGTGTAGAGGCCCTGATAAATGTTCTGCATAATCTTAATTCTACTGTTTACTTCTTCAAGTACTTCTTTCACCTTCGGGTCATCGGAGGCATAGGAGTTCAGTAGAACGATGCTCGATAAGGTGGTCATGTGATTTTTTATACGATGATGTACCTCCTGTAAGAGACGCTCCTTTTCATCGAGCAGGTTTTGGACTTTTTCCTCCGCCCTTTTTTGTTGGGTGATATCGGTATAGGTTGCCACTATTCCGCGAAACTCCTTTTCAACTATTATAGGGGCCCCGGACACAATCACGTCGATAGCCTCGCCCTCTTTTGTATAGCGCCTTGTTTCGGTGGGAGGTACCTGCAGCCCCTGATTTACCCGGTCGGTCAGCTCTTGCGCATCCTCAAGAACCTCCTGTGTCCCCCCGGCGAGAAGGGTATCGAGGTTTCTTCCCAGGGCTTCCTCTTTGCTATAGTGAAAAAGCTTTTCCGCCCCGAGGTTCCACTCTTTAATATTGTTTTCGGTGTCCAGAGTGAGGATAGCATCGACGGATGAGTCCAGTATCGCCTCTAAATAGAGCCTTCTCTCCTCATTTAAGTGTAAAATATCCCTCTCCCGGGTAATATCCCGTACAATCCCGATAAATCCGGAGGGCTTGTGGTGTTCATCATAGGTGACCGCCGTGGACAACTCCTGCTCAAAGGTGCTGCCGTCCAATTTAAAGGCCGTATACATCATATTATGCTGACTTCCCTTTTCCAGCAGCTTCTTTAAGTTTTCATGGGCCCTTTCCCTTTGTTTCGGAACAATGAAATCAAAGGCGTTTTTGCCGATAAGCTCATCCTTACTCTTCCCACCGACCAATTCCAGCTGCTTCGGATTACAAAAAGTAATGGTCCCTTGGAGGTCGGTGCGTATGATTCCATGGGGGCTTGCTTCCAAAATGCCCCGGTGCAGGGCCTCGCCGGCGGAAAAACGCCGAAAGTTCTGTTTCATCTTACTGGGAAAATAGGCCGCCAAGAGCCAGACAAGAATGACGAAGCCAAGTTCAACCGTAAAGTCGGCCTTAAGAATATAAAAACTGAACAGGCTGGTGTACACTGAAAATCCGGCGCCGAGAAGCACCGCTTGGGTTGGGGTAAGAAAAAGGGCGCTATAGAAGGTATATACGATGAGCAGGGCAAACCAGCTGCTCTCGGAGCTGATATAAGCGAGGTAAGAGGCACTGAAAAAGAGCAGCACCCCGATTATTATTGAAATATGTGTTTTTCTCCGGTTTTGTGTATCTGTATTCATACCAGTTCAGATAGAGTATAAAGGGAGTTTCCGGGAACAACAATAGCATTCTTTCCGCAAACTCATCGCACTGTATGCGCCCTCTGCTGCAAAAGCGAGGCCCAATTATTTCAACAGCAGTTCCAGGGCGAAGCTTTCCGGGTTTAAGTCCTCCGGCACCGAAAGTTCGTATTTATCAGCGGTGTTGTCAATTTCCTCTTTAAGCTTGTAGCGGGCCTCTTGAATCCGCTTCCCGGTTTGCTCATCGTAGGCATATTCGTAGTACCACTGTCTCTCGATCTCACCATCACTGTTGGGCGAGTAGCTTGAGAATTTGAGGGGCTGACCCTCGGCGGGGTTTCCCTCAGGGACCAGCTCTATAAGAAAGTAACCCTTCGATGAATACTCATCTTCCTCGGCGTCATATTCTTCAGCTTCTATCTTAATTTCTTCATTCTCATCATCGTAGGTAAAGGAGTATTTGCCGAGTTCATTATTATTCCCGTCGAAATGGGTAATCTTGTCCACCCGTCCGCCGAAATTCAGGGGGTCAAGGTAGTGGTCGATGACGGTGGCATCGCCGTCGGCGGAATCTTCTTTGTAAGAATACACAAAATACTGCAGGGTGGTGTCCCCTTTCTTGATGGAGATTTTGCGGGGAACCTTATTATCATTGTACTCTATTTCGTAATCCAGGGGGATTAACAGGGCCTCGCCGGAGGTGGTGACTTTTTTCACAAGGCCTTCGATGCTGTTTTCGGTGTATTCGAAGCCGAGGTTCAGTACCTCCGTATTTTTATAGGTGGTTACCTTGCTTTTCGGCAGGAAAATGCCGTCTCCGTCTTCGTCCTCATAATACTCGAGGGCGATGCGAATGTCCCCTTCAAGGGTGTCGCTGGAGAGGCTTAGTTCCAGGGGTTTCGGGGTATCATCGTATTTTATAGAGAACTGGCCGGAGCCATACTGCTCGGGTCCATCGTGGTACCAGCTTTTCAGGGTCCAGGAGAGTGCCCATTCATCGGAGGATGAAGGGTCGAAGGAGGGCATCTCCGGGAGGGGGGTAAGGGAATCGGCCTTCGGCAGGGGAATACTGAAGGCGTGGGGGGTGTCTTCGGGAAACGCAGGGACGACAGCCTCCGGGGTAGTTATACTCGGCGGAGTGTCCTCCCCGGGGGTGTACTTTTTTTCCTGGGTTTCCCGGCCCTCGTTATCGTATTCATACGTGTACAGCCACTGCCCTTCGAGGGAATTTTCGTCACCTTGAGAGGTGCCGGCCCCTGTGTACCGGACTTTGTTGAGCAGATTATCGGCGGAGGAGTATTCGCAGGCCTCAAACCACTGGAGTACCCCCTCGGCATTATAATTCGCCCTTTTCTGCACAGGAGCGTCCGTCACAGAAGCACCTGGAGTGCCGTATCCAAAGCGGGTATACCACTGCATTTCGTGGGAAACTGTATCGGAGTTTACCTGTGAGGGGAGAAAGTAGGCTTCAAGGGTTTTGTTGCCCCTTTCCCAGTTGCCCAGGATAGTCCATTTTACCGTGTCATTAAGATTGTAGCGCCGCACACCTATCTTATTCTCTTCATCGTCAAACTGGTATTCTTCCCACCACAGCAATGTATCTTCACAGTTGTAGGCGTACTTTGTATCATCTACACCATCGTCGTCCGAGTCCTCATACACATAATGGATCGAGCATTCATCGCCCTTGTCTATATTATCCGTATCGGTGAGAAAATCCATATTACAGGCTGTTAAAAATAGGGCGGCAACGATGAAAAGTGCTATTATCTTGGTGGTGTGTATCTTCATATTCTCCATTGATTCTCCCTTCGAATCGCTTTCTTTCAAACCGGCTCTCTTGTATACTGATGCTTATAATGTACCATAATAGCGTGTGCTTTTCAAAGTTTCGGAGAAAAAGGACGGAGAAAAGGTGAAAAAACTCCTTCCCCTTGTGTGTACAGTACTTCTATCGCTGTATTTTCTGCTAGGAGCACAGCCGTGGCTGTGGGGACAGGTTGAAGTAGAGATAACCCCGCCAAAGCTTGAGGAGGGAATGGCGCAGATCGAGGGAATGGTTACCACCGAAATACAATCCGCCGCTGCTGAAATTGCCGAGCTTGCCGATTCACTACTCACCAAACCGAGTTTATACACCGCCCTTGGTGACGCCGGCGCTGCGGCCGCTTCCCTCTATCCCTTTGCTCCACAATTACACGGGGGCGGCTATTATGTGGGCATCGGCAGTTCCGCCGGGATAGCTACGGAGCGGTATAATTATAAAGAGATGAAAGAGAAAGTTGAGAATGTGAGGGAAACCGACGATTTTTACCTCGGCGCCGGGTTAAAGCCGTTGGAGCTGAATTTCGCGGTGCCCGGGGATTTTATTTTCCCCCAACTCGGCCTTATGGGGTCCTTTGCGTACGTAAGCGGGAGCGCCCAAGAGTACACCCTCAATAGTATCGGCGCTACACTCTCCGCTGGGTATCCTCTTTTACCTGCCTGTGAATTGGGCCCCTATGTTACGTATTCCGGGGTCCAAGGGAGCGCGGGGGTGTCGGTTTTGCGAAATACCCTTTCCACACACTTCTATCCCGGGATAGTTCGCGAAACTGTAGATTTTGACCCCCTGGGAGAGGATGCCCCGCTATTTACCCAGAGTGTAACAATAGAGGTTGAGCCGGATATTGTCGTCGATGTGGAAAGCACCGTGTATGCCCTCTCCCTTGAGCTGGCCGGCGGTTTTAAGGTGATTGAGTTTTTGCACTTCACTTTAGGGGCTTCGGGGGAGCTTGTGTTTGGAAATACCTCCGTCGGCCTTGCGGTGGATGAGGAAATACAGATAATCGGCTACCTCTCCGAGCTTGTAGATGAGCCAAGCAGATTAGTTGTTTCGGGGAGCACCGAGCCTATCGCCCCTTCAACAGTGCAGTTTTCCCTATTTACTTCCCTTTCCTGGCAGGTGGGTACCTACGTGTGTACACTCCCGGTTTCGTGGAGAAGCAACGGCTTGAGGGGAGGCCGGGGCGGATTCGCGGCGGGGCTTTTTCTAGGGGTACACTTATGAGAGGAAGCGTATGAGAGGAAG
>CAZDFY010000042.1:15395-28248 GCA_964504785.1 uncultured Sediminispirochaeta sp.
TATGAGAGGAAGCGTATGAGAGGAAGGGGCCGGTTTCTCATCTTGAGCCTGGTGTTCGCCCTGAGCTTCGGAGCAGTTCCCGCCGTTTTTGGGGATGAACAAAGCCCTTTGGTTAGCGAAACGGGGCCTGTGTATCCCTGGCATACCCGCTTTTTTACCCCCTATTTTCGTTCGTCCCTCATAACCCCTTTTCAGGACGGAGGGGGTGAGCTGGCCGGGGGCTTGATGCTCTCTCCGATTAAACGTACCCCCGGCCTTGCAGATGTGACCGGAGGCTATCGCTTTTATGGTGGGGACCTAGTAACGCCCTATGTGGGGATAGGCGGGGGATACCATTTTTCTCTCTTCGATAAAATTGGGCTTATCCCGAAGGGGGGAATACATTTCACCTTTCCCATAGAAGAGAAATCCACACGCTTTTCCCTAGAACTTTATGCGGAAACGCATTTTCAGGTACATCTGCATTCCCGAAGCTTTTTATTTTTACAGGTGGGAGTGACAGTCCCCTTCGCTTCGCCGGCGCCTCCGGCATTTTCATTCGGCCTTGGAATACAAAAGAGCCATCCTGTAATGGTCCCCTTGAAAAGATTACGCCCTGAGCTGGAGATTACCCCCGATCGCTTTTCACCTGATGGAGACGGTGAGCAGGATACCCTTTATGTACATGTGAAAAGCGGAAACGATGAAGCCGTGGCTGCGTGGACCCTGCGGATATACGACCCTCGGGAGAATCTCTTTTATAACGAGACGGGAACAGGGGCGCCGCCGCAGCCGATAGACTGGAACGGGCGATCTGGAAAGGGAGAGCTGGTGTCCTCGGCAAGCACCTACACAGTTGAACTTACTTTGATCGATGTGCTGGGCCGAAGCGTGCGGCGGAGGGGGGAAGTGCTTGTCGACATTCTCCTTATACGCGAAAGGGGCAAGTTAAAGATACGGATACCGAATATCACCTTTCCGCCGAACTCTGCGGATTTTTCGCTGCTCTCCAAGGAAGAGGTAATTGAAAAGAACCGGGAGGTGCTCCAGAGACTGACGGAAATTTTCGCACGGTTTCCCGAGTACTCCATAGTGATAGAGGGCCATGCAAATATGGAGCATTATGAAGATAGTGAAAGGGCCCGCCGGGAACAGGAGCAGGACCTGATTCCCCTCTCCCTGAAGCGGGCGCAGGCGGTAAAGGAAGTGTTGATTAGTCTTGGCATGGATCCGGACCGGCTTTCCACCGTCGGCCTCGGTGCAAAGTACCCTCTGGTCCCTTTTTCTGATGAACAAAACCGATGGAAGAACCGCCGGGTTGAGTTTATTCTCGAGAAGCCCGATGCCCAGAAGTGACCTGCTCCTCGGAACGGGGAGGCTCCTCGGAGCGGGTGTGTTTTTCAGCGGGGGTAGAAGAGCGGGCCTCCCCAGAGCGGGCCCACTGAATCAAAACAGCGGACAAGGAGGAGATAAGCATTCCGGAACCCCACCGGTGTATGCCCTTTTGCATCTCCTTCGAGAAAAAGCCCTGGTCTACCGAGTTCGCCGTCTGGGAAACTCCAAAAACCGATATCGCGATTCCCGCAGCGACCCCAAGGGCACCAATTGTCCCTGATGCAACGGCCGGACTCAACAGACTACTTGCCTGGCCCCTTCTTTGGCCCCAGCCCCAGTCCTGGCTGTGGCCCCGGTCAAGGTCCCGGCCTCGGCTGCGTGCCCCCTGAGGGTTTTCCCGGTCCCACTCTTTGAAGATCGGCGCTTCTTTTTCAGGGGGAGGTACATATCCTTCGGTGGAATCCTCCGCATAGGCTCCGGAGATGGGGCCTGTGAAAATCAGTACAAAAAGAATATACAAAGTCGGCGTGAAACCCGGCTTCAAGCCACGTGGCGATACATATTTCTGGCCGCGTTGTGGGTTTTGGTGTGGGCTATGGTGTGGGCCGCGTTGTGGGCACCCACCCTCTGTAACAGAAAAGTCAGCTCTACTGCTATCCAATTTATGCTCCTCTTTAATTATTCCTGAGCCGGCGCTTCCTGTCAACGAGCCCTGTCAATGATCTCTGTACGGGAGAACAATAAATGTGTATTCTAATTGGGATTAATATGGAAAGGAGTTAGCACATGAACACCACCAGAATAGCTGTTACAGGAATCGGTATATACTCGGCAATTGGGAATAACCCTAGGGATTTCTGGAATGCCCTTGTGGAGGGAAAGTCCGGGGCCGACACAATTAAATCCTTTGATGCGAGTAATTATAAAAGCAGAGTAGCGGCGGAGGTAAAGGGTTTTGCGCCGGAGGAGTATCTATCAAAAAAAAGAATCAGGAGAATGTCCCGATTTTCTCAGCTGGCGACTTGCGCGGCCCTTCAGGCTGTTCAGGAGGCCGGGGTAGAAGTTGATAAAATGGACCCAATGCGGGTGGGAACGGTAATCGGGACCGCTGCGGGGGATTATACAAATTTAGAAGCACAGCACAAAGGCCTGTTGGAACGGGGCCCTGGGTTTGGGCATCCTCTGGCCGTTCCGATGATCATCCCCAATATGTCTTCAGCCAATATCGGTATCGATTTGAACATTACGGGGCCCAATATGGGGGTTGCCACCGCCTGTGCTTCCGGGGCCCATGCCATTGCAACGGCGGCGCTTCTTTTAAGAGGTGGAAGTGCTGATGTTATGCTTGCCGGAGGGGCGGAGGCGGCCATTTCTCCTTTAACGGTAAACGCCTACGGCTGTATGGGGGTTCTTACTTCCCGTAACGATGATCCAAAAACCGCCTCAAGGCCCTTTGACGCCGAACGGGACGGCTTTCTTATAGGTGAAGGAGCGGCGGTGTTGGTTCTGGAAACCGAGGAGCATGCAAAAAAGCGGGGGGCCGAGATATTGGGGTATTACCTCGGAGCGGGAATGACTGCAGATGCCTACAGTGTGGCAATACCCGAGCCTGAGGGTAAATGGGCGGCGAAGGCTGCCGAAATGGCCATGGGGGAATCCGGTTTACGGAGGGAGGACATAGGCTATATCAACGCCCACGGTACCTCCACCCAGGCAAATGATAAAATAGAAACAATCGCTATGAAACTGGCCTTTGGTGATTCAGCCTATAAGATTCCCATAAGCTCCTCAAAATCGATGGTCGGGCATACTTTAGGGGCCGCCGGGGCGATTGAAGCTGCGGTTACCGTGCTTGCTATTAAAGAGGGAGTTTTGCCGCCGACTAGTAACTATCGGACTAAAGACCCGGAGTGTGATCTTGATTATGTTCCACACACCGCACGCCCCGCACCAATAAAAGCGGCCCTATCAAACTCCTTTGGCTTCGGGGGACAAAACTGTGTCCTGGCCTTCTCACACAGGGATTAGAACCAGGGCCTCACCATGGGGTATCACCACGGGCCTCATCCCAGGAATGTGCGAGATTTTAGCACTTATGTGTACTCACGTGTATTCACGATAGATGGAAAGGTTTATCATGATGGTATATCGGCCCGGAACCGACAAATACTTGCGGCCCAACCTGTGGCTCCCTGCAGCTCCCTGCAGGGGCTTTCCACAAAGCCGATAAAGGAGTTTATTATGACCGAGTTTACATATGAGTACTTTTTGTCTCTCATTAAATCAATTAAGATCAAATTACCGAAATTTGAGATGCCGAAGCTGAAAATCCAGGACCTCACCGCCCGGCTGCCGATAGTCCAGGGGGGAATGGGAGTTGGAATATCCCTCTCGGGGCTTGCTTCCGCGGTTGCCGAGAGCGGAGGAATCGGGCTGATTGCCGCCAATGGGATAGGTTTGACCGAAGCGGATTATTTTAAAGACGGCCGGGCTGCGAATATCCGGGCGCTGCGAAGGGAAATTAGAGAAGCCAGGGCCCGCACCGATGGAATTATCGGGGTAAATATCATGGTGGCCCTCAATGATTTTCATGAATTGCTTGATACTGCCATTGAAGAGCGGGTTGATCTGATTGTTATAGGGGCCGGCCTGCCGATTAAGAATATTCCGGTAGAAAAAATCAGAGAAAATAACGTTAAAATTGCCCCAATTGTAAGTACCGAACGTGCGGCGAATCTTATCTTTAAGATGTGGAAGCGTATCTACAATGATGTTCCCGATGCGGTAATAGTAGAGGGCCCGGAGGCGGGGGGACATCTTGGAGTGCCTGAGGATGAGATAGAATCTCCCGCATACAAATTAGAGAAGGTGATACCGGAGGTAGTTGAGTCTATACACGCCTTCGAAAAAGAGTGTAATAAAGAGATTCCCGTTATTGCGGCGGGGGGAATATTTACCGGGAATGATATCTACAAAATTATGAACCTCGGCGCACGGGCGGTCCAGATGGGAACCCGCTTTGTCGCAACCGATGAATGCGATGCGGACCCGAAATTCAAGGAAGCCTATGTGAGTGCACGGCAAGAGGATATTGGGATTATAAAAAGCCCTGTAGGATTGCCGGGGAGGGCAATTGTCAACGGCTTTTTGAAAAAAGCGGCGACCGAGAAACAGCCCTTCAAGTGCCCCTGGAGGTGTCTTGCCGGCTGCCAGGCGGATGATGCGAATTACTGCATCTCAATCGCCCTGAATAATGCCAGAAAGGGGCGGCTCGAAAGGGGTTTTGCCTTTGTCGGTACGAATGCCTACCGGGTAGAGAAGGTAGTACCGGTGTCCGCTTTAATGGGAGTGCTGGAGACAGGGTATGTAAAGGCCCTCTTTGCAGATATGCGAGTAAAGGCTGCAGACGTCATTGAACGTGTAAAGGCCCTCAAAGAAGAATACCGCATTGCTGAAAAAAGACTTGGCGAGTTAAAAGCGGAGTACGAATACAGTTTATCGGAAAAATTTCGAAATATGAGGGAAGGAAGCGCCTCTCTTCGACAGGAGTATAAAAAAACAGCGGCCCGGCTTGCCGAACTTCGTCTAAAATTGACCGAGCAGATATTTGAAACCTATGCTATTATTATGAACGGATAAATTACCCTTTTTTTAACAACAATAGTGGACGCACAAGGAGAAGAGTAGTAATGAGCAGCCGGGGAATTGAAGTGAGACCGTTATCTGGAAGTACCGCCGAAGAAAGGGCCTTTATTGATTTTCCTAAAAAGCTCTATCGCAGCAGTGAATATTATGTACCTATGTTCGATATGGATATGCGTTTTCTTATTAGAAAGCGCCATCCCTTTTTTCTTCATTCCGAGGGAGAGTGGTTACTGGTGAGAAGGGGAGAGGAGCTTGTCGGCCGCTGCCTGATCACTGAAAACCGGCGTTACAACGAGTTCCACAAGACAAATTTCGCCTTTTTTGATTACTTCGACATGAAGGATGATCAGGAGGCGGCGAAGGCGCTTTTTGCGTATCTTCTTGACTGGGCTGCGAAAAGGGGGCTTGAGGGAGTGGTCGGGCCGATGCTCTCGGGGGGAGCGAGCGGGGCCGGGGTTTTGATTGAAGGCTTCGACTGTCAGCCGGCGATGACGATGATGCGTTATAATTACCCCTATTACCGGACACTACTTGAACAGGCGGGCTTTACCAAGTATGTGGATCTCAACTCATTTACTATTCCACCGGAGAATTTTGTATTGCCCGAGCGGATTTCCCGTTTAGCGGAGACGGTACTCAAACGCGGCCGTTTTGGGGTGATGCGTTTTAAATCGAAAAGAGAAATACGCAGGGTGGTGGATGAAATCAAAGACCTGTACGCAAAGACCTTGAACCACCATCTTGAGGATTATCCCCTGAGCCCGGAGGAACTGGAACAGGTAAAAAAGGATTTGTTAACTGTTATTGATCCGGACCTTATTTCCCTGCTTACCTACGACGGACGGATTATCGGATACGCCTTCGGTTTTTCCGATATTACACGTACCCTGCAGCGTAACGCCGGCCGGCTGGGCCCCTTAGCCATCCTTCGTATACTCCTCGATGTAAAGAACACACAAAAAATTCTCTTTAACGGCATCGGTATTCTTCCGGAATATCAGGGGCTGGGGGGAAATGCCGTACTGTACCGAGAACTGGAACGGATGGTTCATAATCGTGGTTTTACCAAAGTAGAACTTGTACAGATTTCGGAAAGGACCGAATTGATGTTAAGTGATGCCGGCAGCCTCGGTGCCGCCCCCGCGAAGGTGCATCGACTTTATACAAAATCAATTTGAGGATTTTACCGGGAATCTAATGGTAAAAACGGGGTTTGGACTTTTTTGCAGATCCATTGTGCCGTCTATCTGTGTGACCAGTAGTGTAATCAATCTCAAACCAAGGGTATTCGGATTGTTAAGGTCGATGTCTTCGGGAAAGGGATACCCGTTATTGGAGATGGTAAGAACATATTCCTGACTCTCCGAGTCTTGTACCATGGAAATCGAAAAGTGTGCCGACTGCTGTGGTTTAAAACCGTATTTGATGGTGTTAGTGGCTATTTCATTTATTATAAGGCCTAGGGGTATTGAGGTTCGTGTAGTAAGGGTTTCAATTGCTATATTGGTTTCAATGGTGACTGAAAATTGGTAGAACGAGAAAATCGTTGAGAGAAGTTCCTCCACATAATCCTTAAAATTGATGTGAGTTATGCTATCGCTCTTATAGAGTTTTTCATGGATAATACGGATCGCATCAATTTGGTGGGTAATATCCGATAAATCTATAGTACCTCCCGCCGAGCCTTCTTTCAGATTAATGAGACTGTTGATCATTATGAGGTTGTTCTTTACCCGATGGTTTAGTTCTTTCATAAGAATGTCTTTCTCTTCGATCGTCTGTTCTAAACGCTGTTCCAGCTGCTTTTGTTCAGTTATATCCCTGTTGCTTGCCCTTCTGCCGACATACTGGTCCTCATCATTGTAGACTGCCTGACAATAGTGGCCCAGCCATTTTACTTCTCCCCCCTTCGTGAGGATACGAAAACTGAGCTTCTCCTCTTTTTTAAGGGCACTTTCCTCCCGGGGCTGCAGATGGTCTTGGAATTTTTCTTTATCCTCCGGGTGTACCAGGGTGTCCAAAATATCCCCACCGGTAGGGAAGGAGTCCTTGGAATACCCGCTTATCTGTGTTACCGATGGAGAGTTGTATAAAATTTTCCCTTCGGGGTCGATCCAATACTCCCAATCTACAGTATAATTTGCGATAATCCTGAACCGGGTTTCACTTCTGCTCAGTTCTTCAAGTCTGCGGGCGACCTCACTCTCCAGATGCTGAGTCCGCACGCGCAAAAACCAGATGATAAACAGCAGAAGGATAAGAAAGCCCCCGCCGAGAGCAAGAATAAGGAGCCTGGAAAAGGAGGGTGGAGGGGCCTTGTAGTTTTTATAGGCGAGCCTCAGCTTCCATTCTGTATCCGCAAAGGAGACGGTCCTTTCTACAAAGGGAGCATCCTCGGGCAATTCATGATAGAAGGTGTTTCCTTCAGAATCGGTAAGGCTCAATAGATAGTTAGATTCCGTTATCCCGTAAAAGGCTTCTTCAATAAGTACCGGCACATCTAAAACGGCTATGGCAAGTCCGATACACCGATTAGAAAGAAAAATTGGATTTCGGGCAACCATCCCGATTCCCCCTTGCCTTAGTTTGAAGGGTGGCTGGATCGTCATTCTCTGCTCTTGAATTGCCTTTTTTACATATGTACCCCTAAGAGGATCTTCTATAAGCACCATTGGTTCGGAAATTGTAATTTCATTTCCCTTGGGGGGATACACATATACCACTTGAGTATCTTCATCGGCCAGCTGGAGCGCTCTTACAGAAGGGTTATACTCCATAAGACTTTCGGCGAAGGACCTAAATTCTTCTTCATCTGTATCAGGGTGGAGTGAAATGAGGGATGCCAGATATTGTGTGGTATTGATTCTTGATTGTAAAGCGTTTTGAAGGCGAATTTGTGTGAGGTGTGCCTCCTTGGTGAGTTGAAAATTACGACCCTCTTGCCATCTGACTATCTGATATCTATCGAGAAATATAAGAAGGAGGATGCCGAGAAGTGCTATAAGCAAAAGTGCTACTCTCTTCATGATACTCCCTTTATTACTTTTATCATAATATGTGAATTACATCTATTTTAGCACGGATTTATTTTTTTTACATTGAGTTGCATTAAAAAAAAACGGAGCACCACGGCAGGACTTGTGCTTTACAAAGCAGCTGCTGATTACGATAATTTAGTAACAGAAATATGAAGAAAACAGTATTTATTGTAGAGGATGAAATGATCCTCAACGAACAGCTAAGGCGGGTCCTCAATAAAAACGGGTACTCCGTGGAAATGTTTGCCCACGGAGAGCCGTGTTTAGAAAGGCTGGATTCAGGGACGGTCCCCGACCTAATTCTCATGGACATAAACCTCGGAATAGATAGGTTGACCGGGCCGGAGGTGACCAAGAGGATTTATGAGAGGTACGATATCCCGGTGGTACTGCATTCCGCCTATACAGACAAGGCTACTTTGGATACGACTAAGGATATGATCAAGTACGGGTATGTCCAGAAGGTGCCCGGAAATGAACAGTTCATTCTCGCGACCCTTGAGATGGCCATAAAGCTTCACTCCACCGAAATAGAATTAAGAAAACGGGAAAATCTGTATCGGGAACTCTTTGATAACACCAACGATGCAGTATATCTGCACCGCTTGGAGAAGAATGGAAAAACTGGACATTTTATCGAGGTGAACAGGATTGCCTGCCGGCGGCTCGGATACACGAAAGAAGAGCTTCTAGAAATGTCCCCCGCCGATTTGGATGTGGGGGAAAGGAGGAAGGACGAGGCGGAGGTGGTCAGGGAATTGCAGAACACAGGGGTAAGTGTATTTGAGGTGAACCACAGGGCAAAAAATGGTACTTCTATACCGGTAGAAATAAGTGCCCACCTTTTTAAGATCGATGGAGAGCCTTTTGTTCTTTCCGCAGTTCGGGATATTTCTAAGCGTAAAGCAGCGGAGGAGCAATTAAAAAGTTCCGAAGAGTTTCACCGAACTACCCTCAGCAGTATATCCGATACGGTGCTGCTGACCGATGAGGAAGGAAGATTTATCTATGTATGTCCCAATGTAGATGTAATTTTTGGGTATTCTCCAGCGGAGGTCGAAGCATTTTCTCATATTTCGAACATTTTTGGTGACTCCATAGTTACTTCCGGGGAGTTGGATGGGGAAGGTGAAATTTACAATATTAAAAGGACAGTTGAGGATAAAGATAAGCGCAGACATGTTCTTTTAATTAATGTGAAGAGAGTTACTATTATCGGCGGAAGCCGGCTGTACACCTTCCGGGACATTACCGAACTTTCTAAAAAAGAGGAAGAGCTCAAACGGAGTGAACAAATGTACAGGGAGCTGTCTACACACCTGCAGAATATCCGGGAAGAGCAGAATGCGGAACTCTCCCGGGAGATACATGACGACCTGGGACAATCTTTGACCGCCCTCAAAATGAATATTACTTTCTTAGACCAAAGCCTTGAGGAGCACAATCCGGATAAAGAAAGCCTGAAAAAAACAGTGCAGGATATGGAACGAATTATTGGGGCTACTGTAAAAAAGGTAAGAAAAATATCCACCGAATTGAGGCCAAGTGTAATTGATGCCGAAGGAATCATAGAAGCATTGGAGTGGCAAGTTGATGAGTTCAAAAAGAACTTCAATATATCAGTGGAGTTGTCTACGGTGAGGCAGGATATTGAACTTGGAGAGAAGAACTCACTTCATGTGTTTAGGATTGTACAAGAATCTCTCACAAATTGTGTGCGACACAGCGGGGCCACGGAGGTCCATATCTCAACCGATATTAAAAACAGTTTCCTATTCATCACGGTGAAGGATAATGGTCACGGGTTTGATATCGACTCCATAGAAGAGAACGGCAGTTTCGGTCTTCTTGGAATGAAAGAGAGGGCAAAGCAATGCGGCGGCACCCTTGATATAATGAGCAGCCCCGGCGACGGAACCACCTTACAGCTGCAGGTACCGATACAATGATTAGAGTAGTTATAGCGGATGATCATGAGTTGATACGGGACGGCATGAGTAAGCTTATAGAGAAACAGAGCGATATTACCCTGGTGGGGGAAGCGGAAAGCGCGGAAGAGACTATGGACCTGCTGAGGGGTACCGCAGTTGATGTGGTGGTCCTGGATGTCGGATTGCCGGATAAAGACGGAATAGAAGTGCTGAAGGATATAAAGGCGGAGGGGATTAAGACGAGGGTCCTGATGCTCAGCATGCACCCTGAGAACCGTTACGCGAAACGGGCCCTTAAAAACGGTGCCTCCGGGTATCTGACAAAGGACTATGCAGCAAAAACGATTGCCGGTGCTATCAGGTCGGTATACCATGAGGGCAGTTATATCACCGAAGAAGTAAGCCGTCAGCTGTATAAAGGACTTAACGACACAGAAGATACAGCCCCCCACGAGAGACTCTCCGACCGGGAGTACCAGATCTTCCTGCTTATCGGGCAGGGAAAAACGGTAAGTGAAATCTCAGAGCACCTCACTATAAGTAGTAGTACCGTAAATACCTACAGAAAACGTATCCTTGAGAAAACAGATTTTTCGACAAATGCCCAGATAATTCAGTATTCCGTACAGAACAACTTGTTCTAGCCCCTTGTCGTAGTATCTGCGACAGGTAATGTCGCATTATCTGCGACATACAAAGTGGGTGTGTCCCTCTATAATTAGGGCATGAAAGTTCTTATTGCGGACGACTCACATTTAATTCAAGACAATCTTGGGAAACTCATTGCTCGGACAAGGGAAAACATCACTATAAAAAACTCCTATGATGTAGCCGGGACGACTCAGGCCCTTGACAGCATTTCCTTTGATGTATTGATCCTCGATATACAGTTTCCCGATGGAAGCGGTTTAGATGTGCTTCGCCATTTGAACAAGAATTCGAATAAACCCTTTATTATGGTCCTTACAAATAATCTAAGTCGAAAAATTAGGGAGCAGAGTTTAAAACTAGGGGCGGACTTGTTTTTTGATAAAACCGAAGAGTATGAAAAAGTCGTTGAAGAAATTATACGGCTTAACAATAAATAAATGGAGAATTCCAGGAGGAAGATGATGAAAGAGGGTAAAATATCTTTTTTTAAGAGTATTGGAGGAAAGATTACTCTGATGTTTGTGGTAGTAGTATTGCTGGCCATTGGGGTAGTGACCCTGCTGTCGGTTCAGCAGTCCACACAATCCCTTATGGATGCCCAGTTTGGCCAATTATCGGCGATACGGGAGATTAAGAAGGGCCAAATTGAGAACTACTTCGCCGAGCGCAGAGGCGACATGAAGGTGCTCACCGATACAGTGGCCTCTTTAGAACAAAGTGCGTTTAAGGAGTTAAAGGCGGTCCATGCCAATAAGCGGGAGTCCGTAGAAAACTACTTTGCTATGAATGAGGTGACCAGGGAGGATATTACCCCAGGAAGCACCTTTGATAGAGCTATGAAGAGAGTATTCGATATTCGCGAAGGCCTTGGAACTACAGGTGAAAGCTATTTAGTGGAGGAAGTCGGCGGACGCTACTACTTTCGAAGCGATATGGAGACCATGGGGGACGGTGATTTTGTCTTCGGCTATGATGCAACCAGTATAGCCCCTGCGTATCTTAAGGCGGCAATAAATGGAGAAGAGGGGGCGAAGGTATTTACCGACAGTGCCGGAGATCTGGTAATGTCCGTATATACCCCCGTTGAAACTAACGGCTACAATTTTGCTATGGTTACAAAAATGAACCTCGAAGAGGCCATTGTTCCTACCCTTGAGGGGCGAACACAGGACTACTTCACCGAATACATCAATGAGTACGGCTACTATGACCTTTTTCTCATTCATCCCGAAGGAAGTATATTTTACTCCGTTGCAAAAGAGGCGGATTACGGCACAAATATTATAGACGGCCAGTATGCAGACTCAAGCCTGGGAGAGGCGGTACGGGAGGCCATAGATACCCGCGATTTTGGTTTCGGTGATTTCAGCCCCTATGAACCCTCCGGCGGCGAACCCGCATCTTTTATCGCACACCCCCTAGTTATCAACGGAAGGATAGAGTTGATTGTGGCGCTTCAGATGCCCCTAGATAGGGTAAACTCAATTATGCAGGAGCGCACCGGCATGGGAGAAACAGGTGAAAGTTACCTTGTCGGACCGGAAAAATTGATGCGTTCCGACTCTTTTCTTGACCCGGAGAACCACAGTGTAACCGCATCCTTTGCCCGACCGGCAACGGGAAGCGTGGATACTGAGGCAGCCAATTCCGCTTTGGCGGGAAAGGCCGATGCGAAGATAATTACCGACTACAACGGTAATCCTGTCCTTTCGGCTTTTGCTCCAGTGGATGTGTACGATACCCAGTGGGCCCTTATGTCCGAGATAGACGAGGCGGAGGTGCGGGAACCGATTAATGCGCTCACCATGTTTATCCTGATATCCGCTTTGGTGATGATTCTTATAGCCATAGTTGCGGCGGTTTTCTTTTCACGGACCATATCTAAACCTATACTGCTGCTGGTTTCGGGAGCACAAAACCTTGCAGTGGGTGACATCAATCTTTCAAGTGTAAATCATCAGCAGTTCGACAAGATCAACAAGCGAAGCGACGAGTTGGGAGTAATCGGCGATTCCTTTTCAAGCCTGATTGAGTACCAGACGGAAAAGGCGGAGATAGCCAAAGAGATAGCCAATAAAAACCTTCGGGTCCAAGCATCGGTATCTTCGGAAAAGGATACCCTTGGAAAATCCTTTCAACAGATGGTCAGTGCCCTTAACGAACTTCTCGGCCAGGTAAACAGTTCGGTCGAGCAGGTAAACAGCGGGGCGGACCAAGTGAGCCAGGCCAGCCAGAACCTCAGCCAGGGGGCCACCGAACAGGCCAGCAGCCTTG
>CAZDFY010000043.1:0-7826 GCA_964504785.1 uncultured Sediminispirochaeta sp.
TTGAAGTCCCCGCCGATAATGAGGATATATGCGCTTGCGACCAAGCCGAGGAGCCCCGCGTTTACCAAGGCAGCCCCCGGTGATACCATCTCCATAAAGTCGGAGGGAAGTCGCCCGGTCTGCTTCAATATATTCTTGAGGTTTTTAAAGAGGCTGCTTCCGTCCATGACTGCCCCCCATACAATAAACAGAAGGCCGAGGACAGGCACCAGAAGAATAAGGTCAAGCGAGGGCTGGGTATTCCAGATTACACGAACTGTAATATCCCGATGTGCGGCGGCGAGAAGGGCTGCTACAAAGAGTCCTATAAAACCGCAGGTAAAGCCGATGTTATAAATATTGTAGCCTTCGTGCAGTTTCAGCATGGACACTGCAACTGCCGGCAGCAGCAGCCCGGTCAGGATCCCGCCGACCGCTCCAACCAGCAGCGCAGAAAAACCGGTAAATCCTGCTTCGTACACCAGAAAGGTAACCAGCGGCCCCAGGGCTGTCCCGAACATGGCGATCAGGATGTAGTTCTTGAAGGATTTTCCAACAGCCCTTGCCGCCAGGTACACTCCGGCCACAATCGGAAGGGCATTCACCGGGGTTTTTCCGAACAGGCTGAAACCGATAATAGTAAATAGGGCGGCCATAGTTGGCCCTGAAAGCCTGATTTGGTTTACCCGAATAAGTAGAAGCGACAGCAGTCCCATTATCACGGCATTCAGCATCGCCCCCCCAATGCCGCCGATTACGGTAAAATCGTTTATCAGGCGCGCCGGATGCTGCTGCAGAATGATAAAACCCTGTAAGGACGCGATGAAACCATCACTCAACAAAGCGATCAGCAGGAATACTGCTATACTTGCAAGCACCAGCCGATAGAGGGCTTTCTCAAATATCAACATGCCCTAGCCCTTCTGCAGCTGCTGTGGTCGTACAGATTTAAGCATCAAAACCGCACACACAATCGTGATTACCAGGATAGTGGGGATAATAAAAATAACAGGGATAACGTTTACTCCTGTCAAAGCCATGGCGATAATCTTTGCGGTTAAAGCTGTCATGAGGAGGGAGAGAAATACCAGGTACACCGGTACCAGCAGATACCCCATGGGCCGTTTCTTTAAAAGCAAAATGCCTGAGACAAGGGAAAGGGGCAGCAGCAGACCAAGATCGAGCCCCTGGACAATCAGGGTGGTATAGTGCTGCAGTTGCGCCGGATAGATACTCCCGTCGAGCAGCGGCGGAACCACTACCCCCAGCCACAACTGCCCAATGGCAAGGGTATTAAAGATCAGGAAACCGCCGCACAGGCCCGTCGGCGTCTTCGGCTTGAAGGCCTCCGGAAGTTTTTCAATATCAAAGCCCATCAGTGTAAGAGAAAAGGCAAAAAAACTGCTCCCCAGAAGAAAGGCATACACGAGAAAGAGAGGGTTGTACATTGCCATGACCAGATAAAAGAGGTAGGTCACCAAAAAATAGCCCAGGATTCCCGCAAGGAACAGGCGCCCCCTCAGCCCGCCCCGGCGTGCGGCAAGAAAGGCTATACCCAGGAGGGGGATCCCGAGAAAGAGGGTTACGTAATCCTGTCCGATCCCCTGCACCGCCACATCGGCGGACATATGTGCATAGATGCCGTACCCGTAGAGGGTGAGCGTCTGCCCGCGGACCGACTCGTATTCCCTGGGGCCGGGCCCCTGCTGCGAAAAAACACCCATTGCCGCGGCAACTCCGGAGGCACACATTATGAGGACTAGTAGGACTCCGATGATTTTTGAATATTTCATTTTTCTACTTTCATCAATATAGAACTCTGTGTCAAGTCAGATAAAGAGAAAAGAAGGGGTTCTTTAAGAGTGCAACAGGGCTTTCCACTGCTTTTCACAGGCAGACTGCAGGGGCTGTGCTGCCCCGCGAATTGTGCACCCTCTGGCGAAGGGGCTTGTGCTTTTTTCCCTCCCCAGAAACAAATTTAACTTTGAATTTGATAGGAACGGTGCTGCAGGTAGCTGCCGAGAAGTTCGGAGGAGAGGATTATCAGGGGAACCGAGACCATATAGCGGATAAGGGTGAACTCGAGGCCGAGAAAGGAGGCTTCGAAGAGGGTCATGGGGATGCGGCAGACCCCCGAGGCACCGATGTAGGTAAAGAGAAAGGCAAGGCGGGCGCCCTTGCGCTGGAGGGTTGCAGCCACGGGGAAAGCGACATACAGTCCTCCGACGGTGGTGCCGGCGAGCAGGATGGCCCAGAGGTGGGCGCGCAGACCGGCTTGTTCGCCCAGGTGGCGTTCGACTACGTGGGTGGGGACCCATACTTCGAACAGGCCTATCAGGATAAAGGCAAAGGGGACGATTTTAATCATTTCGCTGCCGAAATCCAGAAAGTGACCGGCGGCGATTTGGCCGAACTCAATGCGAAAGATAAGGGAGGCGGCTATGAACAGGGCAAAAAGGACCGGTGGGAGCAGATTTTTTATATGTTTTTGCCTGGGGTCTTGCGTGGGGTTTTGGTTTTGGTTTTGGTTTTTGTTTTGCGTTTTCACAGGAGTTCTCCGAAGTAGAGGCCGATTATCAGGGCAACCGCCAGGGCGATAAGAAGGCTTATGAGATTGCGGACGAGGGTGATTTTAGTGCCCATGTAGTGCTGTTCGATGGGAAAGGTGACGACCCCGACCATCATGAGGGTGGTGGTGAAGGCGGCCAGAACTATGTAGGGGACCCCCTGCTTCAGCAGCAGGCCGCTGAGGGGAAAGGCGATGAACCCGGGCATCAGGCTGATAGAACCGAGCAGGGCCGCAGCGCCGGTGGTAAAGGCCAGGTTATCGCCGCCGAGGTAACGCACACACACCTCGCTCGGCAGGGCGGTGAGGATAAGTGCCACTATCGAGAGCATGGTAAGGAAGGGCGGCAGTAGTTTCAGAAATCTGCCCAGGGCGATTTTGAGGGCCTTCAGGGTTTTTCTACGGTCGGCAATGAGCGATGCGAGCAGTGCAGCGGTGCTCAGTATGTACAGTACAATCATATGACCTCTTTTGGAATGACCCCAGTTGTATGTGGTAGGTCAGCTGGTTTAGGTGGTGCAACCATTTGCACTCTCAGGGGCAGGGTGACTCAATAATAACTGAAATGACCCAACACTAAAAGAGCTTGGTGTGAACAAGGCCTAAGCTTGGTGTTGAAACTTGGTGTTGAAACTTGGTGTTGAAACTTGGTGTAGACGCACCCTAAGGATGGAGCTTGGTGTTGAAACTTGGTGGTGTTTGCAAAAGAGGGTCCTTATTTATAGAATATGGGTACATAGAAGGGTAATTAAAGAACAGGAATTCCTGGGGGGAGCTGATTAGATGTACGACGTATGTATCATCGGTGGGGGTGTTGTCGGATGTGCGATTGCGCGCGCTCTTGCGCACTACAACCTGCGCATTGCGCTCTGTGAAAAGAGCATCGATGTGGGAAACGGTGCGACAAAGGCGAACAGCGCCATTGTACACGGCGGATACACCGCGAAGCATGGAACTTTAAAAGGGGAAATGAGCATTCGTGGAAACCGCATGTACGATAGACTGAACGAAGAGTTGAATTTCGGACTAAAACGCTGCGGTTCGCTTGTGCTGGCTTTTTCAGAGGAAGAGAGAGCACAGCTGGACGCCCTAAAAACAAACGGCGAATTAAACGGAGTAAGGGGCCTTCGAATAGTTGAGAGAGATGAACTTGAACAGATAGAGCCCAACGCCGGCCCCGAAGCAATTGCCGCACTCTACTGCCCCGAAACCGCTATTACTTCACCCTACGAAATGTGCATCGCCCTGGCGGAAAATGCAGTGAAGAACGGGGTAGAATTACTGCTTGAGAGTGAGGTAGTTGGTATAGAAAAGCGTAACGGCTCCTTTGCTCTAAAAGTTGCCGGCCCGCATTCTGGAGAGAACCCGCAAAATTTCAATCTCACCGCCGAATTTGTGGTGAATGCCGCCGGGGTTTATTCCGACCGCATTGCCGCTATGATCGGTGATACCAGCTTCAAGATCCACCCCCGGCGGGGACAGTATCTTCTGCTTCGGCGGGGAGACGGGGATATGGCCAAGCATGTAGTCTTTCAAACTCCCTCAGAAAAGGGCAAAGGAATTTTAGTAAGCCCCACCTACTGGGGTAATCTTCTGATCGGCCCGAATTCCGAGGAAATTCCCGATCGAGAGGATGTGGGAACGAATAGGGATATTCTCAACTACATTGTTGATACCGCTCGTCGGAGTATTCCGGACTTTAAGCTCAGCCATATTATTCGCTCTTTCTCCGGAATCAGGGCCACCAGCGACTCAAAAGAGTTTATAATAAGAGAGGCCCCCATCGGTGGATTCATCCACGCCGCCGGTATAGATTCCCCGGGCCTTACCTCATCTCCGGCTATAGCCCTCAGAGTGACCGAGCTTCTTGAGGGGGCCGGGTTGTCCCTAAAGGAAAATCCCACTTTTGCCCCCCATCGCCCCCCTATCAACTCCCCGACCCCTCTTCAGCCTATCAAGGAGATACAGCCTTTAATCGATCTGCCGGAGGGTGACCCTGAACGGGTTGTGTGCCGCTGTGAACAGGTGCGTGAGAAGACGATAGTAGATGCGCTGCATAGGGGCATCCCGGTTACATCCCTCGATGCGGTAAAACGGCGCACCCGGGCCGGAATGGGTCCTTGTCAGGGTACTTTCTGCGGCCCCCGGGTACGCAGGCTTATTGCCCGTGAAGAGGGTCTACCGGAAGATGCGATAGCCCCCCGCGGCAACGGGTCGGGGCTGCTTCCCGAACGGGTGAGCGGTAAGGATTTACGGGAAATAGATAAAACCTAGTGTTTGAAATTGGGACCCGACCGTCCTCAGACCACCCCCGACCTCATCAGACCACCCCCGACCGTCCTCGATTAGGACTGCTTATGTACTCAGCCGTGATTCCAATTTGATTAATTTGTCTTGGGTCTCTTGAGAAAGGCGGGCAAAAAGCTCTTTGCGTAAATTCTGAGGTGTATCGACTCTGTAATCCCGTAAAACCGCTCTTTCAGTAAATTCCTCAATCCTGACATCTAAATTCCAGCTTTATTACTGTTCCTCCTCGACGTTCAACCTCTATTTCACCCTTAATTTGCGCGCTAAGGGTTTTTACCAGTAAAAAGCCCAGTGAGTTTGAATCTTCAATATTAATTTCCTCCGGCAAACCGGCCCCGTCGTCTCCCACCGTAATTGTATAAAGATCCTGCTTCTTCCCAGCTTTGACCTGGATAAGCCCTTTTTTCCTATTGTTCGGATATGCATGTTCAACGGCATTGTCCACAAGCTCATGCACTATTAAACCGATAGGAACGGCAAGCTCTAAACCCATATACAATTCTTCGGACTCTACCTGCACATCAAGCTCATCCCCGACGGAGGTTTTGTTACGAAGAATCTCGTCTACCATTCCTTTCAGATAATCCTCCAAACTAATTTGGGTAAAGTCATTGGTTTTATAAAGCTGCTCATGGGCGATGGCCATGGCCTGGATCCTATGAATGCTCTTTTCTACCAAGCGTGCGTCATGGGCATCACGATACAAGGGCTTCTGCAGATTCATAAGGCTCATAATAATCTGCATATTGTTTTTGACCCGATGATGGACTTCCCGCAATAAGACCCCCTTTTCTTCCAAGGAGGTCCGTAACTCTTTATTTATATTCTGTAATTCTGTATTTGTTTCTTTTAAGGCTTCTGTTTTTTCCGTTACTTCTTCTTCAAGATGTTCTCGGTATTTCCTATTCTCTTGGGACAGCTGCACCTTTTCCAGCGCCCTTTTTACGGCAAATAGAAGAATATTGAGGTCCTCCACCGGTTTGAGGATATAGTCCCAGGCCCCAAGATGGAGTGCCTCAACGACATCATAGAGATTGCCCGTCCCTGAAACTACTATTACCGGTATATGGGGAGTGTTTTTGCCCACATACTCAAGGACCTGCAACCCATCAACCTTCGGCATTCTCAAATCGGCAAGCACTAGATCGGGGGAATCGCTTTTTATTGCCTCTATTCCTTCGGCGCCGTCCCTCGCTTCTATAATTGCATAATCATAATCTTCAAGAAAAGAGACAAAACTCTTCCTGATAGCTGTTTCATCTTCAATTGTAAGTATTTTGTGCCCCATTAAATTCCTCCGCCAGGTAGTTGAGTCGACAACTGAGTCGATAGCTGAGTCGACAACTGTGCCGGCAATTGCAAATCCTCACAAGTTTGATTACTATGATGCACATGAATAAGCACGTTTACATTATGCTGGTTTTTATATGCAGTATCACCCTTCTTACAGTAAATTGTTCCGCCGATTCAGGCAAGATGAAAAACGACCCCCAAACGGAAAATCCCCAGTCTGATGACTTTCAGCCTGTTTCCCCTCAGCCTGTGTACCCCCACCCGGAGTTTGAAATAGCTCTTTCTCAATTGAAAAAAGAAATATCCGCTGCCCCCGAGTTTGTACAGAACTCTATTATAGCACGCCCTCAATTTTTTCTTGAACTCACAAAAAGATTTTTAGCAGCCCCAGAGTGGGCCCGGGTACTGGTGGATAAAGACCATCCCCTGCCGGAAGGGTATGCCCCGGAGGATCTTATTATGATGAACTCCTACCCCCTGAGCCTCAACCGATCCACTCTGCAGCTGAGCCGCAGCTGTATGCCCTCTGTACTGGCAATGACCGAAGCGGCCCGAATAGACGGGGTTGAACTGGTCTATTCCTCTACTTTTCGCTCCTATGAATATCAGAAAAAGCTCTACGAGGGCTATGTGGCCGCCCATGGACGGGAAGAGGCCGACCGCTTCTCGGCAAGGCCGGGAACCAGCCAGCACCAGCTGGGTACTACTATCGATTTTGGCAGTATTACCCCGGAGTTCGAGGACACCCCCGCCGGCCAATGGCTCTACGAACACGCCTGGGAATACGGTTTTTCACTCTCCTACCCGGAGGGGAAAGAGGACCTGACCGGTTACATGTTCGAAATATGGCACTACCGCTACATCACCCCCACCGGAACCCGGCTTGAGCGAGAGTTCTTTGGGGGGCTGCAGCAGCACATGCTGGAGTTTTTTCATCGCCGCCACAGCTTTTTTCGGAAACACCTGAAAGTGGAGGGATGATACCGGGGGGAATTTTCAAATATAGTACCGCTGGTGCTGCTGAAAAAAACTCAACTTTTAGAGGACCCACGTAATTTATCTTAAAGATGTTGAGGGTATTCTGGAGCGGACGGTAAAAAAACAGGCCATGCGGCGGCGGGCGCCGCGGTACATATACCTCAGCCGCCCGGTTTCTGTGGTTTTTCCTGCCCCTTCTTCTGCAAGCAGTAAGAATGCCGAGTTACCGCCGTCGAAGTTCATCCCACGGTAGGCCCCAAGCCGAGCTATTACGGCGGCGGTCTCCCTGGAGGTTAGTCCGCGGCGGGAAAATTCATCCCCCTCTACCACCAGAATATATAAAAATCGGGCATTGCGACTCAAACCGACCGCCGTACGGGCGTTGCGGGCGGCATGTATACCAACGTTTTTTCCATCGAGCACTATCGGCTCGTAGCCCCCCACCGCCCACCCGGCTTTTTCAGGCTCCTCAAGTCCATCGCTTATCCGCAGGCGTCCCTGGGGTTCCCATGGGGCTTGCCACAGAACCCCCCACTCTTTGTGCTGCCGAGAGTAAAGCCTGTCGCCGACTTTATACACCCCCACCGGCTCCATCAAAAAACCGTGGCGCCAAGAGAACATGTAGCGGAAGGGCGTAGCGGCCACGACCACGACCACAGATGCCCCCTCGCTTTGCTTTTGCCCGTTGAGTTGCTTTTGCCCG
>CAZDFY010000043.1:7926-19542 GCA_964504785.1 uncultured Sediminispirochaeta sp.
TTGCTTTTGCCCGTTGAGTTGCTTTTGCCCGGCGTTTTGAACAAGGCGGGCTATCTGGTGGGGCTCTGAGCCGTGTGGTTGAGGTGGTGCCGGCGCCGCCTCAACCGCCGGGTTGAAAAGATCTATCCTAAGCATATGGAGCTGTGGAACAAAGCGGGTGCCCGGGTGCGTAGCATACTCCACTCCTTCAGCAATACTCCGCCACTCCAGGTATTCAATTTCTGAAGGCAGGTCAAGCATCCCCTTCGCCGGCGGTGGTGCGGAGGCACATCCGGCAAGTAGCAGCAGCACCGCTGTGAGTGCAGCTGTGAGTGAAGCTGTGAGTGCTGGTAGAAAGACTGATCGAACCCTGTACTTCATATTCCCTTTATTTACCCTCCGCAAGCCGCACCAATAAGTGTAAGAGTCCTCTGAAAAAAGGGGCTCAGAGGCGACATAAAATTTTCTATGTATTTATATTATAATAACTTAAAAACAACATTTCCCCGCATTTCGACCTTTTTTCAGAGGACTCGTGTAATAGTTCTTTTTCATCGATCCTTTTCATTTACTGCTCACATCCTTCCCTCGCATCCGCTGCGCCCGGGCGGCCATTAGCTTCTGCAGCCGGTCACGGTCCTTGACGATATAACGGGCAACCATGAAAAAAATCAATCCGCAGGGCAGCCACCAGAACAATGCGAAGTTCATTGTAAACAGAAAGCCGAGGGGAACCAGCAGCCCGCCTAGGGCCGGCCCAAAGCCCTGACCAAGGTTGTCGGTTATATTGAACACGGCGAACACCGAGCCCCGATGTTCCGGCCGGTTTACGTTCATCAGAATCGCCTTTACATTGGCTGAGGGAACCGAAACCAGGAAACCGCCGATAAAAGCCGCTAAATTGAACAGCAGCAGCTGTGTTGAGGTTGGGTCGAAGAGGGGATAATTTAGGACCGGGACCATCGGCAGCATTCCAATGAGTACCCCTGCCCCGCACAAAACCGGCAAGAGTTTTGGGTTTTTCTGATACAAGCGTTCGCCGACTATCGCAAAGACCACCGCCCCGATGGTCGCTCCGAGACCGAGCATCAGATAGACAGTGGTAGCCTCCTCTTTGGTAAAACCGCGTTCCTGTTCAAAGAAAATAATGATCCAGTAGCTGAGAATCCCCCAGGGAAGGGTCCCGGGAATTCCCTGCAGGAAGGTCCATAAATTGGTACGATTTGAAATAATCAGCTTGAAATCACTCAGTTTAATCCGGGCGGTATAGGCTGCACCGGACTGAATCAGTTTTTCCAGTGCTTTTTCGGTCCGCCCCCGTTCAGGATCACGGGCATACAGGGCAAAAATCAACACCAGGGGAAAGTTGGGTGCCGCCGCAAGAAAAAAGGCGATCCGCCAACCGAAACTGCCGGTCAAGTAGCCGGCCAAGGCCGGACCTCCCATCATACCGACCGCCCAGGCTACCCCCAGCCAGGCCGAAGCGGAGGCGCGGTGCTCTTCTTTAAAATAGTCGGAGATAAGCGAAAAGGAAATGGGGTAGATACCGCCGATTCCAATCCCCGTCAACACCCTCAACAGGGTAAAACTGGCTAAAGTGGGAGTAAAGAGGGGGACTCCCGTTAAAAGACAGGGAATCTCTCCGACGAACACAGTGATAATTAACAACTTTTTACGAGAAATTAGATCGGTGAAGTACCCGAAGACAATACTGATGAAGGCCCCCACCAGAGTAAAGGCCGACCCAATAAACCCGAGGGTACGTACATCCGCACCGTATTCGGCTGAGAGCTCAGGCAATATGGCCGACATAATTCTCTGGTCGGCAAACAGAAACACGGACATCAGCACAAGCAGCAGCAAAGTAATCACATCGCGCCGGGTCATTTTGACTTTTTCCATCTGTATCCTCCAGAGAAAGGGTAACCAGGAAACATAATCTTCGCAACTCTTATTTTCAGGGTACGTCGGCGTACTTTCACGCACTTCTATCCACTTCTATCCACTTCGATACGATTTTCCTGGGAGATATGGGTGAGCGTTGCGGCTTGTTGAAAAAGACTCGGAAGGCCAGGCATTGAGTGCCGGGCTTGCAGAAGCGGAGTTCTGCGGGATACACTGCTGTTATGAACACCATCGCATCCGCAATCGAATCGGCAGCAGCCGAGCTCGCCCGAACAAGCGACACCCTTAGCTTTCACGGAAAAGTAGCCCTTACCTACAATCCGCTTATCTACGCATGGGCCCCCCATGCGGAGTACATACGACGCTTTGCCGGCGCCCCCAGGGATATTCTTTTTGTCGGAATGAATCCAGGCCCCTGGGGCATGGCCCAAACAGGAGTTCCCTTTGGGGAAATCAGTTTTGTTCGGGATTGGATGGGCATTGAAGCGCCGGTACAGCCCCCGGCCCGCAGCCATCCAAAAAAACCAATTGATGGATTTCACTGTAACCGCAGTGAAGTGAGCGGCCGGCGGCTCTGGGCCCTCATGCAGGAACGCTTCAAAACTCCCGAGCACTTTTTCAGCCGCCACTACGTAGCCAACTACTGTCCCCTTGTGTTTATGGAGGAGGGGGGCAAAAACCTTACTCCCGATAAGCTGCCCAAGGACGAGCGAGAGGCCCTTTTCTCCCTCTGCGATTCCCATCTTTTAAAGATAATAGACGCACTTGCACCTCGATATATAATCGGTATTGGAAAATTTGCCGCAGACAAAATACGCGGGGCATACAAATCCCAGCATATTGACACGGCATATAAAAATGGGCCGCTAATTGAGTCCATATTGCATCCGAGCCCCGCCAGCCCCCAGGCCAATCGGGGATGGGCGGAACAGGCAACAGCAAAACTAATTCAAATAGGGGCCTGGTCTAACTAAGCATTTCACTGATAACCGACAGATAGTGCTGAGACTGCTTTATCGCTGCCTGAAGCTCCTGTTTCATTTCCGAAAATTCTTTGTTCACACGATCAGCATTTCCCCTTAGTGCCTCCCGTTCAAGCTTACGACTTACATTTCCCAAACTGTACAAACGCACCGCAGAAAGATTGTTGGTAAGGGAGTGGAACTCATCTACCGTTTTATTTAGTTGTCCCTTTGCAAGAGCCTCTTCAATAGTCTTTATACGCCCCGGAACATCCCGATAAAATAGTTCCAACAGCTGCTTTGCTATATCTAAATCCCCCCTATAATCCTGTACAAAGGTGCTAAAGTCGGTAAGGGACTCTTCCGCAGAAATATCGATCTCTGGAATTTCACCCTTTATCTTTGCACCCTTTCTAGGCGCCTCTCTTTCGCCGGGGCCACTTTTGCCTTGAGCCCGCAGCACGCCGGCAATAGCTTCGGCTAAGATATCCCTAGAGAGGGGCTTTGACACATACGCATTCATTCCGGTGGAAAGAATATGATGCACATCTTCTTTCATAGCATACGCGGTAAGCGCGATAATTGGAATTTGAGGATCAAAAGAGGAATCTTGGGCTTCTCTAATTTTTCGGGTCGCCTCCAAACCGTTCATCACAGGCATCTGCACATCCATTAACACAAGATCAAAGCGCCCCTGGTGTAAGATTTTCAACGCCTCACTTCCATTCGGGGCAATTTCTACCCTATATCCCATTTCCTCTAAAAAATATGAGATTGATTTCTGATTCAACTCGTTATCTTCCGCCAATAAAATGGAAAGAGATTTGGGTGCTGCCACGGCGGCACTGCTTCCTTCCATCCGCCCTTTCTCGACAGTTTTTCCCCGTTTAAATGACAGGGTAAAAAAGAAGGTGCTTCCCTTCCCCGGAGAACTTTTTACTTGGATCTGTCCACCCATTATTTCAACAATTTGCTTGGTAATTGAAAGCCCCAGTCCGGACCCCTGATGTCTCTTTGAGAAACTGGAATCAACCTGTTGGAAATTCTCAAATATACGCTTTTGCTCAGTTCCAGGAATACCCACTCCGCTATCCTTCACGGAGAAACTAAGAGTAACCCCTTCACTTTCTTCCTTCTCTAGATTTACTGAGACCGAAACAAATCCGTTTTCAGTAAACTTCATTGCATTGCTCACCAAATTTGCCAATACTTGCTGTAATCTTAAGGCATCCCCAAGCAAAATATCCGGTATGTGTTCCTCTATGTGTATATCCAAGGCCAACTTTGATTCTTTCTTTCCCATAAAAAGCGGTAAGATTGCCTTTTTTACTGTGTGCCGTAGGAAAAATGCATTATTTTCCACAATAATATTTCCGGATTCTATTTTGGAAAGCTCTAGTACTTTATTTATGATATCCAGGAGCGATTCCTCCGCATCCTTCATAAGAAAAAGTTGTTCCCGCTGGTCCTTTTGTATATCTCCGCTTAAAAGAATATCCGTCATACCCATAATACCACTTAGGGGAGTACGAATTTCATGACTGATATTGGCCAGGAACCTGCTTTTTGACTGATTTGCCTCCTCAGCCGATTGTTTGGCCCTCTCAATTTCTTTAAGAATTCTGCGGTTTTCGGTTATATCCTTAAATGTGGCAACCGCCGCGTAGGGTTTTATTTCACCTGACCGAAAGAGGGGCTCGGAGTTTACCGAAAGCCACCGATGGGTACCATCCTCCCGAATTATTCTTAAATCGTAATTCCTAATTTTACGCCCATCTCTAATAGACACAATACTGGGTAGTTTATCATGTTCATGGGGTCCTCCATTTTTATGGAGGATCTGCACATTGTCGTAAATAGTCGCCGGATCAAAGGTAGTGTCGTTTCGCAAACTAAATAAACGGGCCGCTGCCAGGTTATAGAGAATAACATTTTCAGATTCGTCACGAACTATAAGCCCGCTCGGCATAGAACGTACAAGAGATCTAAAAAGCTCTTCTCCGCTTTCAAGCTCCTCTTCGTAATTCAGCCTGGAAAATATTGTTCCCAGAAACCTATGTACCCGGTAGATTTCTTCAAAATCCTTATCGGATATGCTCAACTGAGTATAAGAAATCAGTACAACCGCTGCATCGAGGGATGAATTCTCTCCTATCGGCAGGAGCAACAGGGTATACACCCCCTGCCGGCGCAGCAGTGGAGAGATCGGGTTTTTCCGGCTATTTACCTCAAACAACAAAGGGGACGTCATAGAAGCCCACCCCTCGGGAGTGTGTTTATTTAAAAAGTTTCGAAGCTGAGGGGAAAGAGAATAGGAGGACTTTAATTCCAGCCGGGGTATTTTTCCCCTTTTAAGATAAAGGGCCCCGCCGGAGAACTTAAAATATGTGGTTATCTCTTCAAGTACTTTTTTATATGCACTCTCATATGTAGAGGCAGATACCAATACACGTGCTAAGCGGCATTCAATTGATTCAACTTGCTGCGCTCCGATTTCCACCTCGGGTTCCAAAAGCACCAGAACTCCCCCGGTCTGGGGTTCTGACTGCAGTCGCACCCTTGCATCAAGAATATAACCTTCCGAATGAATCAATGAGGCATGAAACCCATTTCCGTCTTTATGCTGCTCAACAATGTCCCGGAATTCATTTTGAACATGGGAATATATAAGGGCCTGCAAGGGTAATCCGGTAAACATTTCTTCTCTTTCATACCCGATAAATTCGGCAAACCGCATATTTACAAATTGAATTGAGTATGCCGGATCAACGACTGCAGCCGGATACGGCAATGCATCAATAGAAAGGCTCTTCATACATGTGCTCCCACCATAGTATGCGACATCTTTTCAAGTTGCGAAACAAATAAAATAGCATATAACGATTTTTTTTTGGACAACCGATATATTCCATGTTATTCTATATTCAGGTTTTTTAAGTGAGATCTTTCACATAATTCTTAATTTTTAGATTAATATAATATAATTAATCCCTAATATTGTAAAATTTGTAGTAATAAAAACAGTTATATTTATTTTTTTGTACTTCTAAAACCGAGTGAGAAAATTATACTCACCGGTAATAAAGCGCATAGCGCTATAAAACATAAGGAGGGTGATCTATGGCAGTGGATGCACAGTTAGATCATAAAGAAACAGACCAGGGGGCCTGTTGCAGTGATCAACTCTCTGAGGAAGAGATGGCCAACCGGATCGATGAAATCATTGATACATTTTCCGGTGTAAAAGGCGCATTGATACCCGTACTGCAAACCGCCCAGAACTTGTTTGGGTATCTACCCGAGCCGGTTCTCAAAAAGGTGAGCTTTCGACTCAACATACCCTACAGTGAAGTGGCCGGAGTAGTGAGCTTCTACTCTTATTTTTCCACTATACCCCGCGGTAAAAACATTGTAAGAGTATGCCTAGGGACCGCATGCTACGTGCGGGGAGGAAAGGAGGTCCTGCAGGCAATTCAGGACCATCTCGGTATCGAAGTTGGTGGAACTACCGAAGACAGGGTTTTTAGTCTTGAAATCGGCCGCTGTTTTGGAGCGTGCGGCCTGGCTCCGGTAGTAATGATAAACGACCATGTCTATCAGCGCGTAAAACCATCAAAGGTAAAGGACATTCTTGTACCTTATAGTGTTTCTGAACCGTGCGGGGAGGAAGAATAATGGAAGCCAACTTGAAGATTCAGTCGGTCAAAGATCTTGAAAAAAGACGTACGGCCGCACAAAAATCAAGGCCGAAAACTGATCAAGTAATTCATTTATGCGCGGGAGCCGGGTGTATTGCATCCGGGGCCCTTGAGGTGAAGGACGCATTGGAAAAGGCCTTTAAGGCGGAGGGAATCTCGGTCCCAATTAAAGAAACAGGGTGCTTAGGCCCCTGCGCCCGGGGTCCTGTAATTATCATAAAACCGGAAGAAGTGTTTTACGAGGGGGTAAAACCCGAGGATGCTGAACAAATCGTACAGCTTCATTTCAAGAAAAAAGAGGTTGTAAAGCACCTTACACACCGTAATTATTCCGATAGCCGTCAGGTAGATACCACCGACAAGGTAGATTTCTACCGCGGACAGGCACGTATAGTTCTGCGTAACTGCGGTTACATCGATCCACTCAACTTGGATGATTTTATTGCCGTCGGCGGTTATTCCGCCCTCGCAAAAACCCTGTCCTCTTATAAGCCTGAACAGGTAGTAGAAGAGGTCAAAGATTCCGGACTGCGGGGACGCGGCGGAGCTGGATTTCCTACCTGGCTCAAATGGGAGTTTACCCGAAAAGCAACAGGTAAAGAGAAGTTTGTTCTCTGTAACGCCGATGAAGGCGACCCCGGTGCGTTTATGGACCGAAGTGTACTTGAGGGGGACCCCCACAGTCTGATAGAAGGTATGACTATTGCCGCCTATGCAGTTGGGGCCGATCGCGGCTTTGTGTATGTCCGTGCCGAATATCCTCTGGCGGTAAGCCGCTTCGGCAAGGCCCTTGAGCAGGCCCGTGAGGCCGGACTACTGGGTAAGAAAATCATGGGAACCAATTTTTCCTTTGATTTAGAAATAAGAATGGGATCCGGCGCGTTTGTATGCGGTGAAGAAACGGCCCTTATACACTCAATTGAAGGAAAACGGGGCGAACCACGGCCACGTCCTCCATTTCCGGCACAAAAAGGTCTGTGGGATATGCCGAGCTTGCTGAATAATGTGGAAACCTACACCAATGTGGCGGCCATTATCGATAAAGGCTCAGGCTGGTACAGTTCCTTCGGTACCGACGAGAGTAAAGGGACAAAGGTTTTTGCTCTGGCGGGCGCTATAAACATCAGCGGTTTGGTAGAAGTGCCTATCGGCACCAGCCTTGGGGAACTTATCTACGACATCGGTGGTGGAATTCCCGGGGGCAAACAGTTTAAAGCCGCCCAGATAGGCGGGCCCTCCGGTGGATGTATCCCGAAGGAGTATCTGAATGTTCCCCTGGATTACAACACCCTGAACGAACTCGGTGCCATTATGGGCTCCGGAGGCCTTATTGTAATGGACGACGATACCTGTATGGTGGACGTTGCCCGCTACTTCCTCGAATTCGTTCAGGAAGAGTCCTGCGGTAAATGTACTCCCTGCCGGGTCGGAACCAAACGAATGCTGGAAATTCTCACACGGATTACCGAAGGCGATGGTCAGGAGGATGATATTGAGCGTCTGATCTCCCTCGGAAAGCAGATACAAGATACCGCCCTGTGCGGATTAGGCCAGACCGCTCCCAATCCGGTACTTTCAACTATACGGCATTTCCGTCAGGAGTACGTAGAACACATTCGCGATAAGCATTGTGAAGCCGGCGTATGTTCCGGACTGGTCCGGGCGCCCTGTCAAAGTGCATGTCCCGCCGGGGTTGATGTGCCGGGATTTGTTTCTCTGGTCGGAGAAAAACGCTACGCGGAGGCGCTGCGCCTGCACCGTGAACGAAATCCCTTTGCAGCTGTCTGTGCCCGTGTCTGTTTTCACACCTGCGAAGAGAAGTGCCGCCGTTCCACCCTCGACGATTCGGTGGCCATCCGCGGAATCAAACGGTTTATGGTCGACCAAGAGGTTACCATTCAGCTTCCTGAAATTCGGGAAAATGCCGCAAACGCAAAACGGAAAATCGCCATAATCGGCGGCGGACCCGCCGGCCTCTCCTGCGCCTACTTCCTGGCCCGCCTTGGATATGCACCAACGGTATTTGAAGCAGAGCAGCGTCCTGGGGGAATGATGGTACAGACTATCCCCGCCTATCGGCTGCCGAGGGAAACCCTTGCCCGTGAAGTACGTATGATAGAAAATATGGGTGTTAATATCATTACCGACTCGAAACTCGGTAAAGATTTTACCCTGAAAGACCTACGCTCCCAGGGCTACGACGCAGCCTTCCTCGGTATTGGTGCTCCAGTAAACATGCCGATGGGAATTCCTGGCGAAGAGGCCGAAGGAGTTGTACAAGGTATCGATTTTCTTAAACAGTACAATATCCGCGGATCCGTTCCTGTGGGAAAACAAATTGTAATAATCGGTGGTGGAAACGCAGCGGTCGACGCAGCTCGAACCGCAATTCGGCTCGGCGCCGAAGAGGTGACCATCCTCTACCGCCGAACCCAGGACCAAATGCCCGCCTACGCCGAAGAAATCGAAGAGGCACTCATGGAAGGGGTGAAGCTGAAAACCCTTACCCAGCCCATCGCCATAGAGAAAAATGGAGTAGGTAAAGTGAAGGGTGTAACCTGTGCCTGTATGCAGCTGGGCGAGTTCGACCGAAGCGGCCGCAGACGTCCCAAGCAGTCGGACCAGCAAAACTTTATTGTTGAAGCGGACCAGGTTATCATCGCTATCGGACAGCAGATCGACTCCAGCCAGTTTGCCGGAGAGTTTGACCTACATATGGGTGAAAATCGCTTCATCAAAACCAATCCCCTGACCGGACAAACCTCTATAGAATGGATCTTTGCAGGAGGAGACGCCGCTTCAGGGCCTGTATCGGTTGTATCTGCTATAGGAGATGGGGAAAAAGCGGCGGTAGGAATCGATCAATACCTCACCGGCGAAACCCACGCATTTTGGCGCGAGGATAAATTTGTAGAAACCTCTTACGACCCGGATGCCGACCCGGTACCCTACCCGCGGGAAAAAATGCCGGCGATTGAAATTGATCGTAGAAAGAACAACTTCGAAGAGGTTGAACGCAGCTGGTGCGAAAGTGTTGCCATTCGGCAATGCGAACGGTGCCTGCGCTGCGATTATGGCAAAACACCTGCAAAAACGGAGAGTAGTGTAAAATGAAAATTACAATAGATAACATTACCACTGAGGTAGAGGCGGGAACTACAGTACTGGAAGCTGCTCGTAAAGTGAAGGTAGATATTCCCACTCTCTGCTATTTGGAAGGAATGGAACCCCTTGGGGCCTGCCGTATGTGTGTAGTAGAAGTAGAAGGGGCTAAAAACCTTGTTGCTTCCTGCTCTACACCGGTAAGAGACGGTATGGTGGTTAAAACAAACAGCGCTCGGGTCAGAAACGCCCGTCGTACGGTGCTGGAGCTCCTCCTGAGCGAACACGAGGGAGATTGTCAACTCTGTGAACGGGGTGAAGACTGCGAACTTCAGGAACTGGCGAACAAAATGGGAGTGAACGGAATCACCTACGCCGGTGAAAAACCTACACAGTATTTTGATGAAAGCACTCCTGCGCTTATACGAGATTCAGGAAAATGCATAAAATGCCGCCGCTGTATGGAAGTCTGCAAGGCGGTCCAGGACGTCGGGGCCCTGGCGGCCCAAAACCGCGGCTATGCGACAGTTATTGGTCCTGCCTTTGCGCAGGATCTGGACACCGTTGTATGTGTACAGTGCGGCCAATGCGCTGCGGTGTGTCCGGTTGGTGCAATTACGGAGAGGACCCATATACCGCAGGTATGGGAAGCTCTAGAGGATAGCGACAAGCATGTGGTAGTACAAACTGCTCCTGCAATTCGCGCCGCCCTCGGCGAATGCTTCGACTACGAGCCGGGGACCCTGGTAACCGGTAAAATGGTCAGTGCCCTGCGGCGACTGGGCTTTGACGGGGTATTCGACACAAACTTTGCCGCCGACCTTACTATTATGGAAGAGGGAACAGAACTGCTAACCCGGCTTAAAACAGTGCTTTTAGATAAAAAAGAAGCGGCACTGCCTCAGTTTACAAGCTGTTCGCCCGGCTGGATAAAATTCGCCGAACACTTTTATCCGGAATTTCTCTCCAACATCTCCTCATGTAAGTCTCCACAGCAGATGTTTGGAGCAATGGCAAAAACCTACTATGCCGAGCAAAAGAATATCGACCCCAAGGACATCATTGTTGTATCAGTTATGCCCTGTACGGCAAAAAAATACGAGGCCCAGCGCGAAGAGATGAACGACAGCGGATACCAGGATGTCGATTATGTACTGACGACCCGGGAACTCGGCAGAATGATTAAAGAAGCGGGAATCGATTTCAAAAAGCTGGATGACGATAAGATGGACTCCCCCCTAGGCCTTTCATCCGGTGCGGCGGATATTTTCGCCAATACCGGAGGCGTAATGGAGGCGGCCCTACGTACCGCCTACGAAATTGTAACCGGTAGACAGCTCCCCCTCGAAAACCTTCATGTAGGCCCTATCATGGGGCTTGAAGGGGTAAAAGAGGCGGCCCTTACCATCGAGAAGCCTCTGAAAGAGTGGGCCTTCCTTGACGGGGTAGAGTTGCGCACCGCCGTTGCCCACGGCCTCGGCAATACAAGCAAGCTTCTCGACCGTATAAAAGCCGGCGAGGCGGAGTACCACTTTGTTGAGATAATGACCTGTCCGGGCGGTTGTATCGGTGGAGGCGGCCAACCCCGCTTTACAACCGATGAAGTCCGCAACAAGCGAATTAAAGCCATCTACGCCGAGGATGAGGGGAAAAAGCTGCGGAAGTCCCATGAAAACCCAGCTATCCAGGAAATTTACGAAAAGTATCTCTCTAAACCCCTGGGCGAGCGAAGCCACCACTACTTGCATACCAAATACACCGAACGCTCACGGGTGTAAGTCTTTCAGAGTGTAAAAATAAGGGCCGGCTGGAATCCAGTCGGCCCTTTCTCATTCTATCATGATAGTTTTGGAATTACTCACATTGCCGGGCTCATTTAGAATCGGCTTTTTCTTCAGTTGAAGCTTCTTTTGTGGAATCATCTTCCGAGGGCGGTCCCGCATCCGCAGCGGAACTTGAACTTGAACCGG
>CAZDFY010000043.1:19642-27567 GCA_964504785.1 uncultured Sediminispirochaeta sp.
CTTGAACTTGAGCTTGAGCTTGGACTTGAGCTTGAACTTGCACCAGGGCCGGAAGTCGAAGTTGAGCTGGTTTTCTTTTTAGCCGTTTTTGACGGCGCCTTTTTCTTGGATTCTTCTTTCTTGGATTCTTCCTTCTTCGGCTCAGCCTTCTCCTGCCCTGTATCCACCATTCTCCGCAGCTCCATGACACGATTATTATCGGCGGACATTTCATCCCTGATTTGTTCTACTTCCTGCTTCTCATCAGAAATCTTTTTCTCCAGCTTCGCAATTTGCTCCTCTTTTTTCTTCATTGCATCCTGGAGCTCTTCAATTTCAAGCTGTGATTGAAGTTTATTAACCTTATCCTGATGGTGCTGTTTCTGTTGTTCCAACTCTCTTATTCTGTTTAACACCATCTGTTGTTCTTCATCATTGGCTGATTCAAGGGAAGGCTGCATAAGATACGCCTTGCCGATAGTGGTATTTTGGTTGTAAAGCCTGTCCTGCTGTTGTTTTAACTCAGTTTCAAGCTGCTTAAGGGCTTTATCCGGTGAAGAAGAACCCGCTTGAGCTTCAATTTTTTGATTCAGCTCTTCCTTTTCCCGGGTTAAAGCTTCACTTTGTTCAATTCTCTCTTTCCGTCTATCCTCCTGCTGCTTAATATTCGAGGTTACACTTCTCACTTGTTCATCCGGGATTTCCTCAACCTTACCGGTTTCCAACAAGCGTTCTCCCACTCTTTCTAAGGCGGAATCACGTTTTTTCTCGAGACGGACGATCCTGCTTTTAAGAAGAGTGATCCTGGCACCGCCGGGTAACTTCTTAAAAAGGTTCTTACTATCCTGAGCGAGACTCAAACTCTGAACTTCTCGCTCTTTTTCACTAAGCTCAGAATCTATTTCATTGATTTCCTGAAAAATACCGTCAAAGCCGTCACTTTTTAAAGACCCGGTGCGGTACACTCTATACGCATGTCCTCCCAGCGAGACGACCAGTTCGGACCTGCTTTTATCGAATGTTTTATCTTCTTCTTCCAACTCCTGCAGTTGTTCCTCAAGTTGCCGATTCCGTTCCAGAGCACTTCGGATCTCTTCACGGCGATTTTCCTTTGCGGCAATTTCCGCCTGGATCTCCTTACCAACCGTAAAAGGCTCCTTTACTCCTTCAATCTCGCATTGATCATCCTGCAGTAACAATCGTCCCAACTCAGCTGTTTGCCGTTCGATTGATAAATCAAGCTCATCAATAGCACTCTGATGTTCGTGAATCTCCGACTTCCGCTTATCCATACATTTTCCTCCTGGACCGACTAATTAGAGGGCACCCCTTTCTACGACCTTTGACATGACATATGTAAGTAATGACTCATCAAGCTCAACACCGAAATCAGCAACAACCTCGCCTATTTGATGCCATTGTTCCCGACTAAAGGAATCGCGACGATCATCAAAAGATTCCAACAGCAGTTCCGTAAGGTCGGGAAGCACCTCAGCGATTTGAAGCAGCTCTTCCTCGTTTTCCTGCTGAGAAAACAGTACCTCAAAGAGTTCATCCAGCATTTCCACCGGCATTCCCCCTAAACTGTACATAAAATCCTTCTTTAGGCGGGCCTTTTTTTCCTCTGGAGAAAGCGTGGTGCTGTGTACCGTGCTTTGACCACGTTTATATAAACGATCACCGGTATCCATACGAACTCCCTCGTAGTAACAAAATATTAGTCCCTTTAAATGTACTACCGCTAATACTTAATCTCAAGCTTATTTTTACAGCATTTTTAAACTTTGCCTCTTAATTCTCCAGTATGGTAATTTCCACACGTCTATTGCGGCGCATACCTTCCACCGTAGAATTGTCGGCAATGGGTTCTGTGGCACCCTTCCCCTGGGTTATTATCTGCTCGGGATCCCGAATCCCCCTGCTTAACAAGTAGTTTCCGACCACCCGTGCCCGCTGTTGAGAGAGCTGTTGTCGTCCCTCTTCAGAGCCTGCCAATGCGGTATGACCGGTGATTAAAAGATCACGATCGGAATATCGCCTTAAAATCTCCGCAATCCGCCTGAGCTTCTGCTGCTCTCCCTCCAGAAGTTCTGTAGAATCAGGCGCAAACTGAATATTTTCAAGATCGATGGTAACACCACGGTCATCTACTTTTACAGTTGCATCGCTCACCCCGTCCTCTTTGAGGCGCTTTTCCACCTCTTCGGCAACTCTGTCGCGGTCCATAGATTCAGATTCAATTACCTCAGCCCGTGCCGTTCCCGTAAACTCATACTGACCGCCGGTGGAAAGGGAAAAAATCATGCTGAACTGCTCCGTATATGCATGGGGCCGTCCCATTTCATTGTCCCAATAAATCTGCTGATCAGAGAAACCGGTTATTCTCACCGGATATATGGAAAAACGGCGGAAATAGTTTGAAGTACGATGGCGAACTGTATACTGTACTGAGATAAGGTCGTACTCTTTATCATTATAGTCCGCTTTTCCAAGATAACGATACTTCGCCTCAAAGGGATACCGAAGAGGAACCTGTATGCCGTATCCATTTCGCAAATCATGGACCTCCTCCCCTGCAGCCTCCCAGCTCTCCCCTACATCAATATCTTTATCAGGAAAAACCGGCACATTCCTCACTACCGGCATATAGTAGGAGGGATCAATGTCGTATTCTCCACGAGGCCCCCTCCAGAACCTGGAAAAATAGCTGCGGTTCATTTCATACACCGAAACCTGTCCACTTTTTGTTTCCGAAGTACTAAAGCGTCCCTCCAGCAGCCCCTTTCCGTTTTCAACATCCTTTATTTCCACTGATATACGATTAAGAATATCCGCCTGATAGCTGTATTGACCATTTATATAGACATCCTCATCTACCCGGGAAAGTATTCTATACTTATCCCCAACCCGGTACTTAAAGCTGAACTCCTCCGCACTGAGGGCTGAAAAGCCGCTCAACAGCATTACAAGAGCACCTAGGGCGGCAATCCGTGTACTTGTCATTCTATCTTTTGCTTTTCTCATTTATTTTTCCTTTCTTGACAAACATATAGAGTGAAGATATCTTTTACTATACGAAGTCAGTTCTTCTAATTTTGGAAGTCATAAGACTTCCAAAATTAAAATTGCTGATACGAAGTAGTGATTCATAGGATACCACTGTGTTACAATTCATCATGCGACGCCATCCAAAAGAAAAAGTGGAGTCTTTACTTTCATCTGCCGGCTTCCAGGAAGAAACCCCTCTTCAAGAAGAGTATGTACCGGTTGCACTGCAAGGTAAAGACCTTATTGTGGAAAGTGTTTCGGGGGAAGGAAAAACCATTGCTCAGCTTATACCTTTCTTTTCCCAATCCAAAAACAGGAAAAAAGGCCCGAATTTCCTCATTTTGGTCGATACCATTGAAGCCGCAAAAAAATATGAACGGGAAATCTCCCGTTTCTCCACTGCAAAAACAAAGGGCAAATTCTCTGCAATTCTTGGAAAAGAAGCCCAGGCAAAATATGAACTGCGAACTCTTTCCAAGCATCCTGGCCTTATTGTCGGCACTACGGAGCGTATCATTGACCATATACGCAGAAACAATCTTCCTCTAGACCACTTTAATTCGGTAGTTATCAACGTACCGGAAGAGGGCGATCATCTTGAGTTTGCCCGAGACGTAGAGTTTATCATGACAAAGGTCCCTACAAAAGTGCAGACAATAATTTTTACCCCCTCTATGGATAGAGCTGAAGAACTCTCGTATCTGCTGAAGCGTCCCTCAACCCTCACAACAAGCGGAAGACGCTCCAGACTGCCGAAACTTCACATTTATAAAAATAAGGACCGCACCCCCAACAGTGTTGCTCAGCTGATTTACGGAGCAGGGCTTAGTCGCATCCTTATCATCACTCCTTCTGAAATAGAGGTAAAACAACTACAGCTTGACTTGAAGCATCGAGGTATCTCATGTTGTACAAAACTACCTGGAGAAACACCTCAGGTACCTGCAGCAGAACAGGTCTTACCCCGTTGTGAACTCACTACTTTCAAGGATGCACCCCGCATCCCACTTTCCAGTTTTGAGACCATACTTTTTTACGGGCTGCCGCCGCAAAGCAATCTATTTGAAGAGCTGGGCTGGACAGCCGCAGGTCTCACTCCTCCTCCCTCTTTTTTACTTTTAATTTCCGAGGGAGAACGCGAGAGCTTAGAGAAACTACAGGAGAAAAACCAAATGAAAACCAAGAACGAAGAACTTCCTGAAGAAGAGGAAGTTTTAAAGGGGAAATTGAAGAGCATCGTCTCTCAGATTAAGGAAGAAGAAGATCCGGATACCCTGAACCGCTACAAAAAACTCATCAAAAAGAGCGTGCCCTTTCATCTTCGAGGTTACGTTGGAGCTTACTTTTTTAAGCAGGCACTCGAGGGACAACTTCAGGGGCAATTTAAGGGCCACCTACCCAAAAAGGGAGGCGCACCCACACACATGCAAACCATTTTCGTGAGTATCGGGAAAAATCGAAGAGTATTCCCCCGAGATTTAATTCGCCTTTTTCGTAAGAACCTTGAACTTGAACAAAATGAAATTGGGAACATAAAGGTGCTCGATAACTATTCTTTCATTGATATTCCTGAGCGTGTGGCCTCCAAGGCAATTGAAGCTATGGACGGCATGGAATTCCGCGGCCGGAATATTACAGTGAATTTTGCAAAGAAAAAAGACAAAAAAACTAACAACCGCTGAAACGCGCACACGGGGTGCTACTTTTTTAAGGAGGCTGTAAGGAGTGACGGCCTCCTTTTTTTTGTGGGGATATAGAAGGGGAATGCTGCTATAGTGGGTTCGGCGGGCACATATTATACCAAGACATAAGAAAAAAAGATAAATAGTATCAGTTCAGTTAATACAATTCCAATGGCAAGAATAGACAAGCCGAACAATTCATATTTCATAGCTCTTTTTTCACATTCCTCCACCAGGGCAAAGGGTTTTCCCGGAACAACCATAATCTCCGCCAAGGGGTCCCTCGGTCGCTGCAGTTTTTCATTTGAAAAAAGATAATACTCCTTCTCCATCAACTGTTTTGGAAGGGCCGGTTGGATAAGATGCAGAGAATCAGAATCCGCCATATCAAAAATCTGGTCCAGGTTGTCAAACCGACGCATAGAGTAGACTTCACCTGTAGCCAACACAGAGGAGTCTCTGAGACTCGAATTCTCTTTATCAAAATGAATTAAGGGTATCCGTATCAGGTCTCGCTGGGCACGCAGCACTCGCCCCCGCTTCCAGAATGTGCGGTAGTAATAATAAAAAATCACCGCCGGGGGCAAAAGGGGAACAACAGGAATTAGAGAAAGGGATAGTGCGATTAGCGCCGGAAGCAGCAGTTGCGGAAAACCGAGTAGGACGTAAAAATATATAAATAAGGAAAATGAACCCAAGGCAAGGGAACCCGGGGTAAAGGGATTCCAGTATTCATTTTTTTGACGGCCGCTCCACATAGCCCTGATCAATACATTCTTCTTCTCTCCTTCATAGATAATAACAAGAAGAGGTATATCCACTGAATCCTTAAATACCCCTTTTTTCTGTTCCCACTCAATCTTTCCGCTGATAAACATATGGGTGTATTCAGGAAGCGAAGAAATCTTTTCCCAAAGGACCCGCCGGGGAGGTTGTACAGGGTATTCTCTAAATTCACTGTTATTCCAGGAACTCCCCACCGACAATATATATACATGTACATGCTCAAGTTTCGCGTTCACAGAAACTTTTCCGTCTGAAACCCAAACCTCACTATCTCCCTGCATTGCCTGTAAATGTCCGAAAAACCGGTATATCCGCCCTGGGCTGTCCTCACTCTTCTCTGTTTCCCGCAATGCAGCATAGTTGAGGGGCGGGTAGAGGGCCGAATCGGCAAGTAGCTTACGGAATTTTCTCCAGCTGCTGCGGATATAAAAAGCCCCGATCCCCGGTATCAAAAAATAGAAAAGTGCGGTAATCCCCAGTATCCCTGCAAGATGTAATAAAATTTGTGGTTGCAAAACCATATGTTTTACCTTACTCTAAAAGCACCCATGGTTGATAGAATTGTTGCCGGCTTGTTAAATACAAACACTTACCTCTTCTCCCATTGGAAAAAGGGGTGCATAGTCATCGACCCGGCCGGTAACGTTGAAGAAATAATATCACATATTGAGACAAAAAACTTTACCCCCCTGGCAATTATTTGTACCCACGGCCATTTTGATCATATCGCCGCCATTGGTCAATTGAGGAATTACTATAAAGAGAAAGATGTAGAACTGCCCATTTATATTCATACCCTCGACAGTAAATACTTGGGAAAAAGCGGCACGGAACGGCATCTGCAGGACCTTTCTCAACTGGGCGCGGAGTTTCATTCACTTTTTCATAGCTTTTTACAGAACCTTCCGGAGGCTGATGAACTGCTTGAGGAGGGCGACTATATTCTGGATACGGACCTGCAGGTAATCCACACACCGGGTCATACCGCCGGAGGAATTAGCATATACTCCGAAAGCGATCAAATTCTGTTCTCAGGGGACACACTCTTCTTTGAGGGAATCGGAAGGACGGACCTACCCGGAGGAGATGCCGAACAACTGCGCAACAGTATCTTGGATAAGCTCTTCGCCCTTCCCGAGGATACACGGGTGTTCCCCGGACACGGGCCTTTTACTACTCTTGAACGAGAGAAAAATCATAATCCTTTTCTTTAGTTTTTTGCGTGTCCCTACGCACTTAGGCTGAACACGAGCCCCTGCATGCTTCCGACATGGCCGTAGGAAGGCCCCATCTGAGTAAAGGAGTGGAGTATGTCGGCATTTCCCTGGAGAAGAGAAGAAACATCCTGATTATCTGCGGTTGCTTGAGAGGCCTTCAAATTGGCTATCATGGAGTCTATCCTGGCTTTTTGCTCGCTGTTTCCCGATGAGGCCTTCATGCTGACAAGTCGGTCGATAAGATTATCAATTGAGCGAAGTCTGGATAAAGAGACTCCTCCGCCCTCATTTGAGGGGACCCCCGTTACATGCTTAAAGCGCGCATAAATCGCCTGGCTCGGTTTTACCGGAAATGAAATCCTGCCGTTACTGTAACGGGCCCGCATAAGGTATGAGGGATTCACAGTGGGCTGTGCTGATTGACTTAACACCTGCATCTTTTGACTTCCTTACTATTAATAATCGGAATAATAAGGAAGTCTTTAACATTTTTATTTTATTTTTTTGTAGTGGTACAAACCTTGTGGGATTTACAGAAACTAATGTTTCACACTCTTTCAGGCTATAAAAAAGATTCTTACTGCACCGTTTTTATGTGTTTACTCGCCTTGAGAGTGTGAATTTTTTCATCCCACAAGGTTTGTACCAGTAACTATTTTTACCGATTGCGCCTTTCGTCACTGTTCTTACAATCAATACACATCAGTGCATAGGGAATAGCCTCAAGACGTTCACGTTTAATCTTTTTTCCACAACGCATACACAAACCGTATCGACCGTTGTTTATTCGGGAGAGAGCTGAATCAATGAGCCGCATGCGCTTTATATCTTGTTCATTCAGTGCTTCCAGGGTTTTTCGATCGATATCATCCGCGGCAATGTCCGCGAGGTCCTTCGGGTCCAAATCATCTATAAGTGATTCAAAATCCTGGCTCTCAGAAATTAGCGAATGGACAATTTCTTCCTTCATTTCGTACAATTTTGTCTGCATTTGTGCTTCAAACTCTTTATCCATATGAACTCACCTCGCCCGAATAGTGTCCCTTTTTCTTTGAGCATGTGAATATGCCGCATAAAATGAAAAATGTCAACTAGTTGACAATCCTCACCCATTTCTCTACTATAACTAAGAATATTAAAAGAGGAGAATCCGTGGCAAAAGAAGAGGCAATTGAAGTAGAAGGCATAGTAAGAGAATCACTTCCCAACACTA
>CAZDFY010000044.1:0-27183 GCA_964504785.1 uncultured Sediminispirochaeta sp.
TCTGTTATGGAAGTGTAAAGGTACGTATACCGGAAATCCAACTCCAATGTCCCCTTTTATCCATGGTGCATATATGGGCCCTATATTCTGTATTAGGTTGTTGTTTCCTTAACTTGATAATTGCACTGTCTGTAGTAGAAGGGAGTTGGGCTTCGTAGGCCCAATCCTGTGGATGGGGCCACAAGTTGGAGGTTTTTGAAATTACAATTTGCTGTTGTTTTATAGAAGCTGAAGGAGAAGGGGACCACTGAACTTCAATGGATGCAGTTGAACCGTCGATTGAGCTTTTACTGGTAATTTTTGGTGCAGAGCTGTGTTCAGTAAAGGGTTCAACCTGTATGGTTTCATAATGAGAGTATGATTTGTCTCCTTTTGTGTAAAAAAACTGCATTACGATGTGTCCGTATTTTTTTATTGAAGAGATTGGAAAGGTAATGTTCGGCGGTGCAATATCGCGGGAGAGATGGGGGCTGTTGTTGTTCCAAAAAATATTTGATCTTACGACCTGTTTGCTATGAAGCCGCGAACCCGTAGATTCTTCAAAGGCATCTTTATCGGTTAAACCGAACACAATTTTTTCAATTTTAACATCATAATCCGGAAGAGTAACATTGATTGTAGGATGGTAGAGTTTCTCTTCGCTGATATAATGAGCCGACCGTAATGCAGCATTAAATAGGTTTTTTCCTACTGCATATCTTAGATCTTCATCCGAGATAGTGCCTACTTTTGAGCTGAAATACAAATTCGCACTACTCATCATTTTTGTTTCGGGAATATGTGCTTCAACTACATCATAAAGCTTCTTGTCGGGTGAATATTTTTCCGATGGCAATTTAACCGGCCGTTCCAGTATCTTTATTAGCCGGGTATATTTGTCCTTTACTTCGGCAGCGTATACAGTTTGGGAAAAAGTAAGGGCTTCATCGGCAATGGTCGCAGCCCTTTGTGTATCTGCGATAGAGTATGCCCTATGAATTTCATTATCCAGGGATAGTAAATGTTTCTTCTCTTCGGGAAAAAGTGCTGGAAAGGAAAAGGCAATGGTATGAGTTTTGTTTTCGTGAATCTCAACTTTTTCTTCCAAAAGAATGTTTTTCTTATTATTTTTTGTATGAGTAATTTTAATTTCATGAGTACCCACCAGCAGGTTGTCTATATGAGTAATATTATTACCTATGCGTTTTTCGTCTAACTCAACTAAATATGTGCCGTCAATACCGATGTTTTTAATGTGTATATTGCCAAATGAAATTCGGACACCACTAAATCCCTCCAGAAGGGCCACAGATAGATGATCAGCAGCGTCGAAGGTATCCAAGATTGAAGCAGTACGGCTGCTTTCTACAACTGTTACCTGATTTTCATATCTATCGAAAAGCGATAGGGTAATCTTTGTTCCGCCAGCCTCTAATGCCTCAATAGTGCCGAAAATAACATTATCTATTCCGTATTGTTCTGATAAGGAACGGGCTTCTTCTGTAGTGCTAATACTTTCCGGCGTTTCTTCGCTTGATGAATGCGAAAAATCTGCTGTGGTATACACTTCATATTGATCTAACTGGGTAAGGGTAAAACCGATCATATCGGAGAGGCTGAGGGCTATTGGGGTGTATCGATTTTTTGATATACCTGAATCTGAACCGTTCTGCATAGTGACGGCAGGTTCGGCAACATAGACACGAATAAGTTGGGCCTGATCGTTTTCAGCATATAAAGTAAATGAGAGAGAAGCAAAGAAAAGAGTTGCAAGGAGTACCGTTTTTATCGTTTTATATGTGTACATGCAGTTTTCCTAAAATGTTAAATCGTACTGGAGTAAATCCATGACCTTTTTATGCAACTCGGGCGAAACGGCATTGTCGGATTTATCTGAGTTAATCGACCTAGTGTCAAACAGTTCCACTATATATTCTGAACCGTCTACCTCGAACTTAAATACAATATGCTGCATATCCGAAGGGAATTCAGCATGAGAGAGAGTATGAAATGTACCGGTAGTGAAGGAATTATTTACCAAAACTGTTATGGGTTTACTACTTGTTTCCTGGATATTCTGAGTAAATGAATAAGACGGGATGAGTCTTGCGATGAGCGATTCACCGCTGCGCAATAGCATACCCTTCCGGGTATCCGAAAACCATACCCAGTTGCCGGTAATCGAGGAAAAGCTAAAACTATTACCCTTTATTCGGGAACTTACGTGTGAATTAGTAAATCGAGTATGGGCAAGTACGGACTCGGCGATTTGTTTTTTTAAGGAATCATTCTCGGCTATTCCGTACACAAGTTCGATAGTAATAAAAGTATTTCCATTAATTGCAAATAGAGTATCGGTAATTAATTGAGATGGATCCCGCTCCACTGCAAACCTGGTGAAATAAAAGGGGATTCCCCCTTGTGTGCCCCGTACCGGTTGGGTTTCAGGAACAATCCCTGCATCTTTCATTTCTTTGCGAAATTTTTCAACCTCACTTAGAAACCATTCTTCAGCCCGGGGGCCGGATATTTTGTTTTGTAGTGCTCTTACCGTAATCTCGCCCTCAAAGCGCCGGTGTTGTACTATGTTCTCAATACTCTCTTTTTGAGAATCCAGTATTTTAACACGGGTTATGTGTTTTGAACTCTTCTTTGATCGAATAAAGGACCAACTATCTGGAGCATTCAAATGTAAACCGGCGAGGGTAAGCGAATTATCAGAAGATATGGGGTAATCCGAGGAGGGAAGTGAGTGGTTTGAGGGGGCGGATGATGAACTAAACGAAAAACATCCGTTCAGAACAAAAACCAGCAAGATTACTACTGAAGTAGAAATAGAAACCCTTAGTTGCCTGCTTTTCATAGGAAAGATAGTAAATTATAAGTATCCTACTGTCAAAACTAATTTAAAATAGCTGATACCTGTAGTATAGAGGGCTTAGCTTCTTAGTATGTGGCTGTTGACAGAATAAGTTGACAGAATAAAGTGAATGCAATAAGCACATTTGAGTGTTATTATAACAACCATATTCAAGCCAACAAAATAATGACTAAATAAGCGAGGCGGTAAGGTGATTATTTTTCGCAGTATTCCTAAAAATGTTGTGTGGTGGATGATACTAATGTGCATACTGCTATTCGATGTGCAGGCGCAAACTGAACCCTCAGTTGACCGAGCGGAAGAGCTGTTTCGTCATGCCCAAACTTATCATTGGCTGGGGCGGGCCAAGCACAGCAATTCACGTGATTTTCTTATCTCACAGGAGTATACCCAAAAAACTATTGAAGCACTCCGAGGTAAGACCGGACCGCGGGTGGAAGAACTGCGATTGCTGGCCGAAACCCTAAAGCAAGAACTTGATATAAGGTATGAGAACAATTTTGACAATATTGTCAATGAATTGCCCTTGTTTGCTCTGTTGACGAACAATCAGCCTACCTACGAATATGTTGATGACCCGCAGGTCCTGGCGGTGAATAGGGCGCAGGAACTTGCAATCAGCAACCTGCCGCAGGCCCGACCCGATTTACAGTACTACACCGTTGTTGTTAGTAAGCCCGTAAACAAAGCGCTTGAGGATGAACTGCGGTTTTCTCTGGGTAACGATATCCGTTTTTTTCCACGCCCGGACGAAGATATCTTAAAAATCCTCAGCAAAGCTGAATACAAGCAGCTGTACGATTATAAAGCTGCACCACAAGTATTGGCAAAACTAGCTAAAGGATGGGATAAACAATATGTCCTTTATGTTGAATTAGTCCGCAACGACCTGGTCGATGATGTGTACTATTACGGGGTGTATCTGCGGCTTTACAATACTGTCGCTGGGGAGTTCACCAAGAGTCTCTATGCTGACGGATTTACCGAGGATCGGCTGCACATGACTTCGACTGTTCTTGGTCTTTTTGGCATAATGGTTCTCCTCTCTTTAGCGCTCCCGTGGGTAGTACATCTTATGTTGGCTTTTCAGCCGCGCAGAGACCGGGGTACCGTAGCTTGGCATTCCGGTATTGTGACGGCAGTCATTGGAGTAACAACAGCCGGCTTGATCACTGCTGCCTTTATTCCCTTAGCACCCGAGCCGGCCACTTTAATGGTATTGTTGCATTCGCGGTTCTGGTTTATCGGTTATATCATACTTCTTACCGGCCTACCGATTCTCTTGTCCTATCTGGCCGGGTCGCGAATCTCAGGTATTAAAGACCGCATGGGGAATGCGAATACCCTGGCTGCAATAATCTCCGGCAGTATTATTGGGGCCGGTATGCTGCTGGGAACTGCGTATATTACCAGATTTGGAATTGCCGAGGCTGTTTTACCACTGGCCCTGCTGGGTGCTTCTGCGGTATTGGCCGGCACAGCGGCAGGACTGGGAATGTTCCGCTATTTCAGCCATGGGAAGGTTGTAGAAATTGTGCCTGGAATAATCGGAGTTATCGCTTCCGGGTTCTTGCTCAGTGCAATAGTCTCAGCAAGCCTGTCTCTGATGTGTGGTGCGGCGGCTGTTACGGCGCTCATATATTTTGTTATGATTGCCCATAAGCGGATAGCCGGACTGCTGCAGCGGAAGGAACGTGAGCAGGCTGTTTCCGGCGATGAAGAGAACAGGATTTCAATTAAGCGACTCGAAGATCTGACTGCCGAGCCGCGGAAATATGTGGATCAGAGTGAAACCGGTGATTTTATCGAGAACAGACTCCATCAGTTTTTTCAGTTCTATGAAACCCATCATCAGGCCGGAGTCGCACGTAAGTCACCCTTTTTTGTATATCGGCTCAGCGGAAATGCCGGTACTGGAAAGACCAGAACAGCCGAAAAGCTGGCAGATGAACTTATAAAAGCCTATAAGGCGAAATATGGCTATGAAGGGAAAATACTGTTCGGAGACTGCGACGAGATGAACAGCGACGGTTCGGGTGTTCCCTTCGAGCCCTTTGCCCAGGCGTTTCACAAACTCTTAGGTGCCGGACGGTTTGAGCCCCCCAGCAAACGAGCGGCAAAGATAGCAAATGGATTAAAATCAGCCGGTCTGGAAACGGCCCTTGGCGTTGCCGGTCTGGGTGTACTGGGTTCTCTGATGGGGCTTGAACGTACTGAAGATGATATCAGTGCTGCCAGTTCGTCAATTGCTGAAATGGCCTACACTCTTTCCAGAGCGCTCATTGAACTCAGCAAGCATAACCAAGCCCCGATAGTGCTGATATTGGATGATATGCATTTTATCGATGCATTATCAGAAGAGCTTTTTGAAAAAGTTGTGAATAACCTCTCCGTGTCCAAAGAGACCGAGGGAGTTGTGTTTATTTTAACCGAAAATCCCAGCCGTATGGAGGAACGCAAGAGCGGCAGCTCAGCCTCATGGTTGCAGGTACTCCAAGACCATGAAGAGATTGGCAATATTGATATACATAAGATAGACGGGGCTGAACTATCGAATCCAGAAAGATTCGATGATCTGCTGATAGATGCCCTCTGGTTTAGCCCGGATGCCGCCTACCAGTTGCTGCGGAACATTCAGCATTATAAGCCCGACTCAATAATGGGCATTCTGCAAACGGTAGCACAGCTGATTCATCTGGACGGTGTGTACATCGATGAGAGGGCTAATCGGGTAAATATCAAACAGAATTTTAATTTTGAAATGCTGCCGCCGCCGACGTCCCTGCAGGAACTGGTCATGGAGAAGCTTAATAACATTACCGCTCAGCAGCGGAATATCGTCGAATGTGCGGCCTTCGTCGGCTATGAGTTTAATGCGGAAATACTCGCCGATGTACTGGGAATCGATCGACTGGTAGTACTGCACGAGCTGAGGGAATTGGAAAGTAACGGCGTTTTGCACGATGTAGTCGACCAGGATGATGTATATGCATTCAACTCGACCGCTCTGGCAGCAGCGATCCGGCATCAGACGAATATCAGAAACATCGAACAAGCTTCCGAAGTACCACAGGTGGTGCGTGAATATCATCACCGGGTTGCATTGTCCCTGATAAAGAGGATGGAGCGTTTTGAAGAGGACATTGAAACCATTGGAATTAACAACCTCATCGCCCTGGCTCGACGTTCCTATGCCGCCGGAGACAGAATGATCGGCAAGGCCTTTGAATTCAACTCACATGCAGCTGCACGAACCGCAAAGACAGGCAGATATACTGAGGCGGCGACTTTTGCATCTCAGGCAATAGAGTGCGCAGGAAAGCTGCGTTCCCTGCAATGGAGCGAAGAGGCCTTACGGATGAAAGCCTTGCTGATAGAAATGGGTACAATCCAGGTACGATCCGAAGCTGAAATGAGTCAAATTGTTGAGGATGCCCTAGTTCATGCGGAAAACCTCAGTGGAAGGGAGGCTCAAACCAGCTGGAAAGGCCGTATCCTCAGTGTGTGGTCTGATTATGTACTCAGTTCGCAGCATCCCCGGGAGAAGTTCGAACCGATTGCCGAACAGTTAGTCTTCCGGCTGCAGTCAGTCCTGGAAGAGAATGGTCTCTCGTCTTTGCTTAGGATTAGAGTAGAATTGAGCTTGAGTAGGCTAAAGCTATCGAAAGATTCTGCACATTCCCACATGCATGTCTTGGAAGATTTATACGGGCGTCTTGGAGATACGAAACAACAGGTAGATGACAAACAACTACACGCTGAAGCTCTGCGGCTCGAATCCGAAATATTAGAGGATTGGGGCATTGAAAAATATAATATGGCGGACTACCAGGGGGCACTCTCCACGACCCAGTTAGCAATCGATGTGAAAAAATCCTTCGCAGTTAACGACGTTGAGGGAATCGCAAAACTGCAGTGTTATCAGGCTAGGTGCAGTGTGCAGCTCGGAAACGGGGGCGAAGCACAGCGATTATTAGTCGAGGCCCATGCTGCCGCCGAGAGAGTGGGGGCGCTTAATTACAAAATCGAGAGTGCCTTACTCCTGGGCAAATTGCTTATCGGCGTACAGGACGAACGGGTCATCGAGCTCTATATCGAGGTTCTGCAGGATGCGCATTCGATTAAAGACAAGCGATCAGAGGTCAGTGCACTCAATGGAATACTGCATATAGCCAGTACGAAGTCCGACAGCATGATGGCAAAAGAGTATGAACGCGAGGTACATTATCTGCTGAGCACTAGAGATTCTGATCTTCCTGAAAGTCTGTATGAAGACTTGAAGAAATATGCCCAGCAATTCTTTCAAATGTCTGAGTGAGACTTGATGCCCATAGATCTCTTTCTCAAAGGCAGCGTGCTACGACTCGCTGAGGGAAACTGATTGTACCAGCGCATGGGTCTTCCAAAATTCAATTGAAGCCTGTAAGTCTTTTGCAGTCTGGGCGGCGGGCTCCGGGAGTGGCGGGGCATAGGTCCCGGGAAAGATGGTCAGAACGATAAGTGCCTGCTCGGTTTTCCGAAGTACTACCTGTACCTTCCAAGTCGCCGGCAGGCGGGACAAGTACACCGTCGGTACTTCAATCTTATCTTCTTTTCCACGCATTTTCATAGTGACTTTATTGCGGTCCGTGGTCTTAAGATCGTTTAAAGCCACAACACCATCGCTCCCGATACCCCCGGCGTAGGGTATGGGTGAATAATGCAGGTGGAAAACATAATCAGAATCACTGCGCGGAGTAAAAAGGGTACGAGGCTCTGCGTCGTCCGATGGAGTGTGGAGGGCAGTTTTAGAGATATCGGTTGATAAGCGTTGCCAAAGCATATCGGGGTGGGCGGCAAAGGAAGTGCTGAATTTCGAACCGGAGTAAAATAACTGATTTCTAATGTCGGCCGGCGGTCTGCCTAGTCGATTGGCAATCTCCATACTGTAATGCTCCGGTACGGAGTCAAAGTGGCGCAGCAGGTGAAATCGGTTTTCGTCAGACAGGGACACTGTTTCTAAAAGGCTGCAGATGTGATCTATTTTCAATGTGTGCGTTCCGTTGTACCGAGTTTCCTCTTAACCCGGGCTGCGCGCCGTTTCTGCACTGCTCTGCTGTTCATAATAAGTACACTGATTCCGATTATGAATGTAGTGCCGGCTAAACCGACGCTTACTGCTATGTACCCCAAATCCGAAAGTGAGAAGAGATGTGCCAGCCAGTCCGAGGTATCCAGAAATGCGGAACCTATGGCGAGAAAGGAGATGAAAGTCAACAAAACATTTGTGCGGCGCTCCTGTTTCTCGGTTATGAAGTTGTTAATACGTTCGAACTTCTGCTCCATCTGTTCGACCTCATTTTCAACATCCATCCCCGATTTGAAATATGAGTAGAGCACATTGGGTAGGAAGTTGTTGGAGATATGGCTGAACTCGTAACGGTTCCTCAGCTCTATCATTCTGTCACGCAGCAGCCGGTTGTACTTATGATGTAACGGGATTTGACTCAACTCGAGGTTGTTCTCAAACATTGAAAACTTCAAAAATAGCACTTCGAGATACACGTGCAGGTACATATCCTCAAAGGTCGAAAATGTAGAGAACTGCCTGTGCCGGCTTTCAGGGGTGTTAATCAAAACTGTCACAGTATCGTGCAATGAAAGCGCCGACCACCATTTGAACACCGATATTTTATGGGTATCGATTATATGACTGAAATAGTGGTCTGAAGGTGCAAACTGTCCATTGCTCTGCACAGTTCCGACTGGTGCTACACTGCCCATTTCATACAGAATCTCATTCTCTTGTGTGGGAAAAGATGGGTCTGTTACATCCAAATCCTTTTCTATCACCGTGTAGGTCTTCAATTTATCCTGGAAAGAACTCTGGGTGAGATCCTGTACGGCGGCGGAAAACTCGGACTGGTGCAAAAGATACTGATGTAGGAATTCTGTCATAGTGAGATTGGTTTCGTCCGGAAGAGTAACAACAGTATCAAGTGTACGCAATTGAAAAATAAGGGTTGAAATCTGCTCTAATGTGGTAGCACCTTTCGGCTTATCGGATTCGGATATGACTGCTTTGAACAGGAATATTCCCATATCCTCAGGGTAAAACAGTACATCCGCGTATTCGATGTCGAATCGAACGGGGGGCTTATCCTGGGATTTGATTCGGATGCCGTGCAAATCTCTACAGGCTTTCGAAGTAAGCCGAATGGGTTTTAATGCCGGCGAGCTGGAAAACATCTTCTGCACATAATCGGACACATGAATTCCCGGGAGTTCTTCTTTAGTAAATGAGTGGATAAAAGAGTACTCGGGCAAAGTGCACTCGAGAAAGCTCGGATAGTACTGCGACTGAAGGATGGAATAGGTCGTCGGATTTATGCGCGGTTTATTCTTGAACCACGGTTGGTAATTCTTCTCAAGAGTATCTGCGGTGGAGTGAAGGAACTCTTCTCGCTTATACGTAAAAGTTCCAGAGAAAATTACGTAATGATTCTCTATGTTCGACATATCCAAATCCTTTTATAGCAGTACATGTGCGATACATGATACTTGATAAAAGTGGATAAATCAATTTGACAGCTCAGAATTCAAACAGTAAGATAAGACCTACCTATGGAAGACCAATATCAAGATTTCAATTCAATTAGAAGTGTTGTTGAACGGACTTATCCGCGGCCGATAGCTTCGGTGTACCGCCGCTGCCGGGTTACCAGCCGCCAGGATTACGGCGGACAACACAAAAATCTTATTGACTTGCTGGAGGTCCTGATAAAGTTCTTCGCAATTTCCGCTTTAGCTGAAGCCCGTTTACACATCAATAACTTTTCCGACCGGCTTCCACAAAAAGAAAAGAGCCTCGAGTTTCTGCGGCGCCCTTCAATTGGCGGCTGGGTAGGCTTGCTGCGCAGCCTATGTTCCTTCGAGACTACTCCGGGATTGAGAATTATACCCTTGATCGCTGAATGGTATAACCGGTCAAAGCAAGAGGACAATCGGGCCGCCTTACAGAAGCTCGCACAGATTGAAGGGCTCAATTTTAACACTTCCAGTAAAAAGCCGCATGCTGAACTCTTGAACGGGCTGGTAACTTACCGAAATAAACAGCTGGCACATGGGGCCAGATTCACCGATGAGGAGATGGAGCTTCGCTTGGATGTCCTGAAGAGTGTACTGGGATATTTGCTCGATTCGGCCCGCTTCCTCCAGCAGTTTCAGCTGCTGCATATAGAAAGAGTGGAAATTACCGAAAAGAAGGAGTATCAGATTGAAGCGCTTCAGCTCAACGGTTCTACCGAGGAGCCGGTGAATATGGTCTCGCCTTCAGAGGTAGAGCTGCATGAGCTCTATCTGCATGTGTCCGATGCCGATGTCAGGGACTTCAATCGGAGCGTTGCCCTGAGCCCCTTTCTGTTGTGGAAATACAACGAAAAAACCAAATCATCCGAGCTGTTTTTCTACAATGATGCCTGGAAAACCAAGCTCGAGTATCTCTCTTATGAGAGTGGAGCGTACTTCTACCATAAAGAACTCCACAGAGCTTTTGAAGAGCTCCTCAGCCTTAAGTTGGCGGACAGCGGAATGGAAGACGATGTCAGCCATCTTTCAACCGAAGAGCGAGCGGCCAGAGCTGAGGAGCTGTACAAACGAGCCACTTTTCAGAGCTCCCAGAGCCATTACGAGGAAGCTCTGGAAATGCTGGAACAGGCTGCGGTGTACGAACGCCGCGCCGATATTTTCTGTCAAATGGCGACTATTCAGCATGAGTTGGGCGAGCTGAACGAGACAGTTGAGCAGACCGTGTTGAAAGCCCTTGAAATAGACCCGGACAATCCCAGTGCTCTGGCGCTGCAGTCCGAGCTGAGGAGGGAAAAAGGGGAAGGTGGAAATAAAGCCGTAAATACAGCTGGGAGTAGCGCTCCTGTTATTGAACATCCTACCTTGCTGCACGCTCTTGCACCGCCCCGGGCACGCAAATGGGCTTCGCTCTTCTGGTTCATCCTAGGAGCGGGCTTCTACTCTTTGGCGGCTCTAGTAGAGTGGTTCTGGGGCGACCCGCACTTTTCGCTTATCTGTATGATGGTGCTGGCTTTATATACTGGGGTAGTGGTAATGGTCAGCATTGCCAGAAGGGTTACTATTACCGTCAGGGTTCCGCTTAGTCTGCAGCTCGATTCAATGCGATTGAACCGTTTCAACGAATGGTTCAAAGACGAGATGGATTTAATATTCGGAAAGTATAGCTACACTCCACGCGGTACTCTCGCCGTTACCGCCAGTATGCGTACCGAACCTTTTGTCTGGACTGCCTGGGCGATGTGGACCGTAGTGCTCTCGGTTGGTGCAATCTATCTTACCGAAGCGGTCGGGCCCTATATTTTTACTGTGCTCCGTATTGCAGTGGTGCTGCTTCTGTGGGGCATCGGTTTTGCTGCCGCCAGAACAGTGATAGGGCTGCTGTTTTTTATGTACCATTACGGCGAACTGTCGCTCAAACCAATGATAAGTCGCCTGGCCAATGAAGGATTAAGAGCTTTTGCACCGATCATGCTTTTATTGGTGGTCGGCGGAACGGTGACCTTCGGTTTACTCATTCTTGTGGCACTCGAGGGAGTTCAAATTGCTGGGTACTACGATTTCTATTTCCTTGCTGCGGCTACTGCACTCATTTTAGCGCTTTCCTTCGGTTTGCCGATTATGCTGCAGCGCTCCGGTAAAATGGCCCGGCAGAAGGCCGCTTATCAGTACTCCGAGCATATCAAAGCGGCATTCAGCGCATACATCGCTGACCCGAATGAAGAGAGCCTCGAACGCTTTCGATGGCTGCAGCAGAAGGAACGTATGTTAAAGAAGATACCTACATGGCCGCTGAGCACCAGCGACACCCTTATTGTAGTTACCGCAAATCTGGTAGTTGTGCTCTTGAATATTTTGTATATTCTCGCCCGTACAGGTCGGATGTCGGCGCTTTTGGGCGGTCTCTAGTTATGTGGTCCTGCAGGTATGCAAGCAGCAGCTCCCAGTTGGTGTCCTCCTGCAGCGAAAATACCACTGCGGGCGTTTATCAAGCGACCTGTCGTCGATCGGCAGCCTGACCCGCAACACGCCATAGGCCCCTCAGAGGTGAGTTCCGAGTACCTGCTAAAACATAAGTGTGATATTATTATTTCCCGCCGGTTATTATCGGCATAACTTCAGTCATGCTCGGCACAATTGCCGCGGCAATCACAATCCCGGTGGCGATAAAGAGCGATCCCAGCAGAATGCCGACTGCAATATTGCCGTTCTTCAGCTCTTCGAACTCTTTCAGTTTCGGAGTGAGCAGACTGAATAACGTCAGTACTATCAGCAGTGAAACTGCCATGGTAACTGCGCCGGTGATACCCCAGCCGAATGTAATTACATATTCCTGTAACATTGTAGACCTCCATTGTAGAGCCGGCGGCTGCTTCAGCCCTGCGACTGTTCTCTTATCGACATGATATATTCAAAAAAAGCTGTTTTAATATCCTTGTATTTACGGCGCCCTTCCTGCTCCCACCAGCGTTGAAAATCGCCCATAATCTCCTCCGGATTTTTGTCGGTTGTGTGACGAATGGACCCCCACACGCTCTCAAGCCAGTCCTTTAGTTCGGCGTAGATGTTGTCCCTATCCGGCTGCCGCGCCTGGTGGTCCCAGTACTCCCGGTAGCCCTGAGCGAAACCTTCTGCTGCTTCCTGAGTATGTTCTACTGTTTTTTCGGCTGTTCGCCGGGCTTTGCGCCGGGCGGTGCGAGTAAGTTTCTCCCCCTCTTCATCCCACCACTGTTTGGCATTCTGGGCAGAGCCTTCGATTACTTGTCCGGTTTTGTCTTGCAGTTCGCCGACCTTCTTTCCTAAGTCTTCCCAGCTGAAGCATAGCCCAGACTCAATCGAAATCATCGCCAATACGGCCGCAAGTAAAAGTACTCTTTTCATACAGAATAGTATTTGAAGATAGCCCGCGAATTGTCAAGCACACTTTCTTGTTTTCTTTTTTGCAGAGACTCCTCTTTCGCCACTAAGAGAAGTAGGAGGAAATTATGAGCATGACAGTACAAGTTAAGGTGGTAATTAAAAACATGACTGTTTTTCAGAACACAGTTGAAAAGCTCGGTTACAAACTAAGGGGTTCACTGACTGAGAGACTGACTATAGAGACGAACGAAGGCACCCACATTTGTTCTGTCTATAAAAACAGTCAGGGGCAGCATCAATTATTTGCCGATGAAATTGATCTCGATTCGCGCGATGCAAAAACTGAGCTTATGCACAAAATAAAGCAGGAGTATGCCTACGCCGAGCTCATGGAAACGGTTCGTACTCAGGGCTGGACCGCGGAAACCCATATTGACGGCGAGTCTATCAGAGTTCGGGTGGCTATTTAGGGAGGCTGTATGAAGACTATAGAAATAAAAATTGGTAAGAACGGTGAAGTAAGTATGGAAAGTTTTAATTTCGGCGGCTCTTCCTGCGAGGAAGTTTTGCAGAAGGTTGCTGAGCAGCTTGGGGTCCTGGAGTCGGAGCAGAAAAAACCGGAATACTACTTGAGCAGTCACTCGTATAGGGATAATGAAATCAATCTTACCTGAGAATAATCGGCTGCAGAGCTATTTTATTTTGTGTGCAGAGGAGAAAGAGAAGGCGTTTTTCCTGCCTGTCCACATGGGAATACACCCAGTAAGCGGAAAGCTGATGTTTCTGCAGCTTTCCGTGACACTGCCTCAGGGTGAGAAATTAAAAGGTATGCGGTTGTTTGATTACAAGCTTCTGCAGCAGATATTTGAATCAATTTCTTCCGACCAGCAGCAAGAGTTTTTGCTTTCTTTTTTTACACCCTTGCTGGAGCAACTTTATCTTCTACTGCCGCAGAAAGGTTTTGTGCATGTACAGTTATTCGACAGCCGTTCAGGTAAAAACAGTTATTACCAACGAAACGGAAGGGATCCGGAGATGAGTTTCAAAATAAATGCAGAAAGTACTGATTCCATCGGTACCTATTTTCTGCAGCGCCATTTTCCAGGCTATGCCTTCACCGCCATAAAACATGGACTGCGCTACAATCGTGACGCCGAGAAGCGTGAAAAAATCGAACGTATGTATCGCTCAATTATCGAAAAACGATTCCAATGGATCGAAAAAATCGAAGAGTCATTCCCGCGAACGCTATCCTTCGCTGAACTCAGGAGTATTGTGAATGGGGTGCAGGCGCTTAATGGTGAAGTATTTATTAGAGCGAAGATAGAAAAAATAAAACTGGAGCACCTGCGACAGAAAGAAGTTCTGCTGCAGGATATTGAGTCTTACACACACTATAAGAACCTGTTTCCCTATGTGCAGAAAAGGAGTCTCCAATGCTAAAAACTTGTCTGGGTAAAAGGATGTCGTCATCTCCGGCGTGTGTATTAATTCACGGCTACGAAGAGACACGCTATCTGCAGGTGCTGCAGGAAGTGCGGCAAAAAGTGTTCACCTGGGACACGGTAAATGGCCTGAGTGTTTCAGGGCAGGAGGGGCTTGTCATGCCGGTCGAGGCTTTGCGCTTTATCCGTGATGACGCTGCCCCCGCCGGAACCTACGTGCTGTGTGATTTTGCGGTATATCTGGAGAACCCGACGGTGATCCGCTACCTTAAGGAGATTATATACGCCTACCGTAACGGGAGTGAGAAAAATCTAGTACTTATATCACCGGTGAATTATCTTCCGACAGAAATAGAAAAGGATGTGGAAGTAGTTGATGCACCGCTGCCGGCAGCCAGGGAGATTTACTTGAACCTGACCCACACGGTTGATCAGCTGGTAAAAAGCGGTATTACTACAGGCGCTTTTTTCAGGAAAAACGAAATCGGTGCAGTGATTAGGGCTCTTAAAGGCCTTACTACCCAGCAGATAGATGCGGTGTTGGCTCAATCGATTTTCGAGGCGGGGAGAATATCCTCCGCCTTCATCCGGAAAAAGAAAGCGCAACTCTTGAACGAGTCCGGTTTACTCGAGCTGGTGGACCTAGAAAATTATGGGGGACTGCATGAAATCGGTGGTGTACACCGATTAAAGCGCTGGCTGCAGGTGCGGGGTAAGGTGTTTAATGCAGTCAAAAAGTCTGAACAGACTGACACAGTTAGTATAGAGCGCTTTCAGATTCCCTCGCCGAAAGGACTCATTCTGGCCGGTTTTCAGGGGTGCGGGAAAAGCCTTCTGGCCAAACTCGTGGCAAAGGAATGGAATCTCCCCCTTCTGAGACTGGATATGGGCAAGGTGTTTACTTCACGGGTCGGACAGTCCGAGGAGCATATGCGGAAAGTACTGACAATAGTAGAGAGTATGCAGCCCTGTGTGTTGTTCATTGATGAGTTCGAAAAGGCCTTTGCCGGAGTAGCCTCATCCGGACTTACCGACGGCGGTACAGCCTCCCGGGTTATCGGTCATTTTCTCTATTGGCTTCAAGAACACCGTACCAGGACATTTGTGATTGCCGCCAGTAATGATATTCAACTACTTCCTCCTGAAATAATGCGCAAAGGACGCTTCGATGAAATATTCTATATCTCCTTACCGAACTATGAGGAGCGGAAGGAGATTTGTGCTGTGGTGCTGAAAAAGCACAATTTGTACCATTTAGTCCCCTGGGTGGATGACTTTGCGGATAGTTCGGAAGGATTTTCTGGAGCTGAACTGGAACAGGCGATTATTGATACTCTGTATGAGGCATTTGACTCACAGCAGCCACCGGAGCGGGAGAATCTACAGGCGATATTGCACCGCACGGTACCACTTTCAGCACTTCGCTCGGAAGAGTTTGAGCGTATGCGGCAGCAGTTCGAGGGCAGATGTATTCCGGCATCGGATTCGGGTAAAGCGGCGGAGAATAAATCGCATATAATCGATTTTAATAAGGTTGAAGTAAATGGATGAGCGTTTAATAGAAAGATTGCACGAGTCTGAATACCGTATGCTCATGAGGTTGAAAGAGACTGCTGTAGCGGCCCGGCCCCGGCTCACACTGTTTTTTCCTTATGGGGAGATGAATGGGACGGAAGAGCAGCCGGCTGTCTGCAGCCCGGTTATGCAGGAAACCAGAGAAACGGAAACTGTGGACTCACCCTTACAGCAACTGACACGCTCACTCATAGAATACGAGTCTCTACAGCCAAAGCAGGTATGTCCGGTGTGCAACAGCAGAGTGGAAGAAGGTGGGCGTTGCGGAAAATGCGGTGCGCCGGCGGATGGAAAGCTCTATAAACTGTATGTCACATATACTTCACTGGACCAGCCGGACTCCCGGCGCAGCTGGAATAGAATGCGGGCCATTAGTTTTTTTCAGGCTATCTGCAGAGGAACCTCTCAGGGGCTTGATCTGCACACCGGAATACTAGTGAAGAGCTCTGTGGGTAATGTTCAGATCACTAAATCCGGTAAATGGTTCCTATATAGAGAGGGAGTCAAACTCTTAGAAACGAATGAAGCGGTGAGGGTGAGTAAGTTTTTGTGGAAGGGGTTGGTATGAAAACTACTAAAGACATAAATTATTTCAATTTTTTAGAGCATTCCGAGGTCAATGGTCCCGGCAGCAGAGCTGTGCTGTGGGTACAGGGTTGCCATTTTCATTGCCCCGGCTGCTACAATCGTGGTAGTTGGGGATTTGTGAAAGCGGAACTGGCATCTCCGTTCCAGCTCACGAAGAGGATCCTTGGTATTAGCGGCATCGAGGGAGTCACCTTCAGCGGGGGTGAACCCCTGCTGCAGGCTGAGGGCCTGGCCGAAATAGCCGAGGAGCTTCAGCGCCACGGCCTCAGTGTAATGCTGTATACAGGCTACGAAATGGATGAAATTAAGGGCTTGGCGGATGCATCGATACAGCGTCTTATGAGGTACACCGATATTCTCATAACCGGAAGATTCAAGCGTGAAATACCCGCCGATCGGCCGTGGATCGGTTCGGGAAACCAGGAAATCCATCTGCTTTCAGAGCGGTATGCCCCGCTGCAGCAAGAACGGCAGTACGAAGAGACAGGCAGGAGTTTCGAGGTCGAGATCGGGAGAGATGGGAGCGTCACGGCTACCGGTTTTTTCCCGGAAGAGCTGTTTACCCCTGCTTCGAGAACACCCCGAAGGGCTGGAAAAAGGGGGAGAGAATGAGTTTCTCAAGCAGGGAGTGGATGCTGTCACGGGAGAGTGTGAGGTGTTGGGAACCTATTGAATACAGCACTTCATACTCCCGCTCGGTAATCCGCTTGTCCGCCAGGATGAACAGGCACAGTTCTGCAAACAGCTCTTCTCGTTTTTCGGGGTACCGACTGCAAAAAGCCGCCGCAGCGCTGTGCAGCTTCTCTGTCAAATCTGTTGCGGCAGCCGGCGTTTCGAGGGGGGAGAATTGGTAGTCGGAGAGCAGATTGAGCAAAAGTTGATATTCGTTGTCACTCATGTGCTGGTCGGCGTGTGCCAGCATCAGACCGGCATAAGAAATAATCCGGCCGGCCAGTATATAATACTGCGAATCGGTAGTGGCCTCGAAGTGTTCGACCAAAGTGAAAATTTTCTGCTCGGCAGCGGAGTTACCCTGTGCGAGATACTCCTGTAGTGCAGCTGTACGCAGGCTGCGCTGCCGGTCGGACACTCCGGATAAAAGGCATACCCTTTTGAGGGTATCCGGGTTTTGGGTATAAAAAGAACCGTAGCGGTCGGCGCTCAGTTCGCTGAGCTGTTTCCAGAGGCCGAACAGCTGGTTCAGAAAGGGGGGCATACTGGAAAAGTCACGATAGATGAGATGGAGGATGGTCTGCAAATCATGATGCCTGAGTAAAATGTGGCCGAACTCATGGGCAATAACAAAGTCGGTCTCCGCAGTGTTAAGTTTTTCGAGGAGGGGAGAGGTGAGCACTATGTATGACTTCTGTGGATCAGATGAATGCGGAAATGAAAAAGCGTTTAGATGCGGGGAGGGAGCCACCATGGCAGTTACGGAGAGGTCGCTTTCCAGAGCATTCGCAATTATATCAACACGCTCTTGCAGCTCAGGGTTGGGCTGCAGTTCAAAATCAGCCTCAAGTCTGCTGAGATAGGCCTGAATAGAGTCGGAGAGAACTTTATGCAAGATGTTTTCGTTAAGGATGCGTGAAATGCGAGTGCGAATATGGTGTTCAAATGGTACCTGCAGAGTAGTAGGAATCAAAGCTCACCTCATGTGTAACCTTGCACGGTTTTGCTTGCAAAGCATACTGTTCAATAATATAGTAAAGGTCAGAATGGAACAAGTATACCGTACCTGCCGACCGTACATTGACCAGCTACCGGAAATTGATGCAGCCTTTTCAGAGCTCCTCCGCGAGAAACCGCACCGCAATGAAATAAAACGGTATATTACAAAGTACTATCTACCGGTTGCATACTTTCATGCATATAAACGTTTAAATAAACGGCTTTATGGCGAGCAACTCTACGAACAGGCCACCGATACCGCAATCAATGTGATTACCGATATCCATCGGATGCTGGATGAAGGGCGTTTCAAGTTTGAGGGGCGTTCACGCTTCAGTACGTATCTAATAGGTGCATTGACAACCGCCATCAAACCGAAAGACTATATACCTGCGTATATCGCGGATATGGGGTTTACGGCTGTACGTCTTTTTTATCTGGTTTTTATAGATGCGTATGAGAATGAAACTGCTGTTGAATTGGTAGCTTCAGAAACAGGCGCATCTTCCACTACGCAGGAGATCCGGAATACCCTGCAGCAGATGTATGAAATTCTAAAGCAGAAACCGATTTACACGCGCCTGTTCGAGCAGAAGACTACAGTAGCACTGGATGATTTCGATTTCGATATCAGGGAGAACTTGCAGCCCGAATATAGAGACCCTGAGTATCATATGACTGTGGGGATGATCAGGGAAAAAGTAGAGTTGATTATGCAGCATCTGGCCCCCCTGGATGCCCGCATACTCGAGCGCCTCTATTTTAGTGAAATACCACCTACACAGGCGCTGCTTGCTGCGGAGCTGAAGATAAAAAGCGTACAATATAGAATCACACAGGCCAAACAAAATTTTATAGATCTGGGAACTACATACCACTTATTCGATCTCTACACGATGTACCTGGAGAAGGTGAAGGCGCATGCCTGAAGATACATACGACAAACTTCTACAACAGCTGAAACAGATGTACCACGGCAACTCGGACGAAGCTGCAGAGAATCTAGAAATTCCGGAAAGAATTCGGGAAATGATGCAGAACGCCGACGACGAATATCCCGTCCCTTCAGCATTCAAACGCAAAGTTCAGTCTATAATAGAATCTGAAACGCCGGAGACACCGGAGGATGCCGAAGCGGCAGCCTTTACCGGTGAATATGAGCGTGATAAGGACTCACAAGACGACAGCGAAGAGTAGGAGTTGATTATACCCCCCTAAGTCAATACCTTTGCACGGGGCAAGAAAGCATTCCAATGTCCTTAGGGAGTCTCTACATACTCGAGTGTATTGTGCGGTTTGATTTTCCCTGTGCGGCCATCTATCGAGAATACACGCCACAGAGTACCGTCCGCCTCAGGAGCAGAAAACTGAGCTATTTGTTCATCCCCCCGATACACCGTTACCTCGGCGTCGGCAAGGCTCAAAGCCCACGACTCAGCACTCTCTTTACGGTTAGTATAATCGTGGACAAAGTACTCGTAGCTACCCGGATCGAGACCTTTCAGGGTAACGGTTTCCGGACCGTAACTGTCGGTGTCGTCGATATCGAGGGTGTGGCGCTTGTTGTAGACGTGCATATTCTGGTAGCTGATGTGAAACGATCCGGAACCGCCATCTCCTGGGCCGGTGATGTGGGCATCAAGATCGGCAGGTTTCTTTCCCCAACTGAGAACGGTCCTGAAATTCGTCTTATCGAACACAGGAGAGAGCATTGCATTGAACTGAACAGGTAAATCTCTTAAAATAAAATTGGTTTCTTTCGTTGTCTGTATATATGATTTTTTTGACAAGCGGACTTTGAATCGCCCCATCGGGAAACTGTGGATAAGGTAGAACCCCTGTGCATCAGTCTTGGTGGTGTAATTGGGCATAACCTTCCCGGTATCTCTGTTTATTAATTCCACCCGTGTGCCGGATACCCGCCGGCCGGACATTCCATCACGTACGGTACCGTAGATCATATGCCGTACGGGATAAAATGACTGTTGTTCGAAGACCTCTAACGAACGTCCCTCAAAGGCACAGACGTACCAGACATTTCCTCGTTTTTGCTTTGGTTTGATGGTATGAGTGCGGCCGCCCGCTTGAACTTTGACCGTCACATCGCTGCTCCATACAGCCTTATTTGGACGGTTGTTCGTTTCGGGGAAGAGATAGACCTTATACAAGCCCTTTTTCGGATTTTCGATAGTCCATGAGACCGAGGTAGATGAGAATATGGAGCCTGAATCGCTCCCCCCTGCTACATGACCGTCCCGAGATGTGTCGTTGTCCCCGTTTATATACTCTATAGGTTGTCCTTCCACTTCCGGAAGGGCAATGAGCCCTCTGTACATATTGGAATTGAAGGTATCCCATACGACGTTGATTTTTACTGTTTCTGCAAATGACATAACCGGTACAAGACACAGCAATGCACATGTAAAGGCACTCCAACGATTCATTAAAACTCTCCCCACTGTCTTACGGGAACATGGGTTTCCATACATTCACTACAGACTTTTTTACCACAATTCGGGCAAGTAAACCCAATGTTTCCGCCGAAAAAGCCATTCCCTGCTCCACAAATTGAACATGCCATACAGCCCTCCTTATCCTTAACTAGATTTTTAACTAAGAGCTTGATATTTAGCACTGATGTGCTAGACTACATTTACTATTGTAATTCAAGGGCATATCGAATGGAAAGTGTAATTGTAGTTTTAGGCCTCTTATTTTTATCCTCCTTCGCAACAAACCTCATAACGTATGCATGCTCTATCCAGGTGACTATGATTCTGATTTATGGGAGTAAGCGAAACGTACTATATTGATAAAGTGGCGTATTATGCGTAAAGTAAGAAGAGTTTATTACACTACCAGTTTACAGAGGAAATGCTAGTTTAGATGAATATTTCTATAAGGAAATTAGTTCTGCTCATTTTTATTATCTTAAGTCTCTGCACAATGACGGTATATGCAAATGACTGGCGAGGGGGTTTTCAAAAAGCCTTTGTCGCCTATGAAAAGGACGATTACGAAAAAGCACTTCCTCTTTTCAAAAAGGCGGTAGAGGAGGGTATGCGGGATGGAAAGGGACTCTATATGTGGGCCTATTCTTACGAACAGGTCGAGGGGCTGAACCGGCGCACCCGCACCCTCTACTCAATCGCACAATTTTATCTGCAAAAGCAGTATCCGGACCACTACTACACAGAGTGGGTCATACCGAAGACGGCAAAGAGTGTCGAAATAGGGGCTGAAAACATCGAGAAGAGGATCAGCTCTTATTTCGGCATACCGGCTGACACTCGTTTCGAGAATCCAATTCACGAACTCTACACTGAAACGGGGACATTCTTCTTCAATCGCTTCTATTTTCTCTTTGCTGTTGTGTTCGGTTTTCTCTCGTTCCTATGGATATATTGGGCCCTTTCACGAATCATCGGAGATTGAACGGGAGAGGAGGCATGCGTTTATAATGTTTGATCCATACAGTTTGTTGAACTATTATTCTCTTCAGGTCATAAAGCTTCTCTTTATTGTTGATGTGGGGGTACTCCTTGCGTATGTACTCTTCACCTTCGTTTTCCAACGTCTTATCTTCAATGAAGATATTTATGACGATATGGCCGATTACACTAATATTGATCCTCACAGTCATGAGATGATCTCTCTCCTCATTATGTTTTCCTCGATTATAGTTCTCGTGGTTGCATTCTCGTTGAAATATGTTGATTTCACATTTTCTCCCTACTACACACCTTCCGTATTCCGAATACTGCTCATTATCGGAGTAGGAGCTCTGCTTCTTTCAATTCTTATCGGTCTATTCTACAATGTATTCTTCACCGACAACGAAAAGACCGCTCTCATATTTTCCCTCGCTTTTTTCGCAATCTTTTTCACCGGAGGTGGCCTTTCCATTTTACACCCCGAATGGTTCTCCTTCGAAGGAGACCGAGAGACTGTTTCCAAGAGCATTGCCGAGGTTCCTATCTCTAGGGGGCTCTCAATAGAGGAGGTGGAAGAAGACCGCGGAAAAAGATGGGCTTTATGTATAGGGATAAACGACTATGAGGATTCGACGATCTACGATCTTGACAAATCCGTAGCCGATGCACGAGTAATAGGTTCGACTCTCGAAAAGAACGGTCAGTTTGACCGGGTAGTAGTAATGACCAGCACAGAGGATCCGCGGGCGGAGAACTATCCTCGTCTACGGAACATAAGAAAAAAATTGAACGTACTCACACAGTCAATCGAACCAAACGACATGGTTTTCTTCTCATTTTCCGGACATGGTGTCTCCGACGGGAGCGGGGTCAACTATCTGACCGCTGTCGACACCGAGTCGGAGGCACTCTTCGAGACCAGTTTGCCGGTGAAAGAAATAACCGAATGGTTCGAGGAACTAGAAGTGTCGAAATCACTTCTAGTGGTTGATGCGTGCCGTGAGCAGATACAGCGATCGAAGAGCCTGGATTTGAAATCCCTCAATGAGACGGCATACCGGCATGCTGATCTTTCGGCCGTTTTCTTCTCCACCAAAGAGGGAAATTACAGTTACGAAGATCCGAACACCGATTACGGGGTTTTTACTCGCTACATTGTAGAGGGCATGAAGGGTGCGGCCGATTTGCAGGACTTTGGAGGAAACAGTGATGGAATCATTAGCTTCTTCGAACTCGCTGATTACGTGGAAAACCAGGTCATATCCTGGTCCCTCGCTCACAACAAGAACCAGATACCCTATACTCGGATAAACGGGGAAAAGTTTGGTGATCTTGCCCTAAGCACCTACGATAGAAAGAGAAAAGAGGATATAGAGCGACTTGTAGTCGGCCACCCAACTGGTAAAAGTGAGGCCTCTGCCCAGAACGATGCTGATTTTTCAGAATCTATCTCTGAGAAACCATCCTTTTTCAGCCCTTTTCTTGATCCGGATTTCTCCGAAGAGGACAAAAAGCTCAGAAATAAATATGCGAACATGGTACGCCTCGTAGTAAAAGGAAAATACAAAGAGGCAGATAAAGTATTAGAGAGCGTGAGTTTGGATTATCCTCGATATTCCTCCTTTTTACGAGAGTTCGAAGAACGATACATTCGAGGAGAACTCGACCGTCTTAAACAGTGGGATTACTACATTGAACCCACGTTAATGGAAAAAATAGGGCTTAAAATACTCTCCTTCGGAAAAACTCATGTCTGCTATGGAACGGTGGACAGAGAAGATAAAACTATTGTGTTCTCCGACAGGTTCGGTATAGATAAAATATATCCTGCACCAGACAAGGAGCACGTTTTAGTTGCCTCCTCATATAATGCGTATATTGTGGACAATAATGGCGAGAATCTCGTAAAAATAGACAACAAAATAGAGAGTATATTAGAGAAAACTTTTAACCGCTATTTTAGCGAACCGGAGTCCGAATCCTATTTTTGGATAGATTACAACACTATTGGCTTCGAAATACGCGGAAACAGGGGTGGTTACTACCAGATCGATATCGACGAATATAATCGTCTTAACCGTCTGAGAAAGTATTAAAAGCCGTCTTTACTTTTCATGCCTAAAATCTCTAATCAGACTGTATATTATTAGTGTATACTTTTGTTCTATTCCCGCTGGGCGGGACACATACCAATAGGAGCTGCAGAATGTATCAGACCTTCTCTCAAAACATGAAGAAATTATTCATACGGGCACAGGATATCGCCCTGTTTCGGCAGAAAGAGGTTTTCTCTTTCGACGAGATAGCATGGGCGCTGGCGCATTATCACCTTGAAGAAACTCTAGGCAATGGGGCCACAGATAAATTTGTGGTGCGAGAGGCTGTTGCAACTGAAGCTCACGACCTGGAAGCTTTTATAGATGAGGGAGAGAAGCGACCGGATGCACTTTTCCCGCACGCTGCCGAGGAGCTGGAACACGTTATCGAGACTGTGGAACTGCGCCTGCCGGAAGAGGAGACCAATGTTGTCACGCTGCAGCAGTTTATTGAGTATGCCTGGTCGTATTTGCAAGGGCCACTTGCGGAAATATTTGAGTTGAAAAATGAGAAGGCGGGACAGACAGATGTTAGGAAGGAGCTTTCACGCAGCAGGGTAGAGGTTGTGGAAGCCAAAAAGCAATTGAAGGAAAGCGAGGAATTGGCCGGAGAGGGTGAGAAGGAACGAAAGTCGGTGGCGGAGGAAATTACCGATCCTCCCCAGAATGATGGGCCTATTATCGGCCGGGAGAGGGAAGTCGAGATCAGTCGTTCAGTTCTGCGCAAGCAATTTCGGTCGATTCCCTTTTTTCACGGTGCTTCCGGCAGCGGACTCACTTCGTTACTTGGGCATTTGTCCCAGGAGCTCAAGGAAGATCTAAGAGAGAAGCTGGGGCGGGAACCGGTTTTCAAGTGGCTGGAGTATAATAAGTTGTCCGATGGGAGTGAGCTGTTCGCATCGCTGGATACAAATAGACTGAAAGAGCTGGAAAAGTGGCTGGTTGAGAATCCCAATGTAGTGCTCATCATCGACGAGGTGGAAATTGATGATGCTTTCTTTGAGTGGTTGGGGGGCTTTTATGCTCGGTATACCGATCGCTATATCCTATGGAGCATCAAGCAAGATTTCAGCAATCTGAACGATAGCAGTCTCGACATACTTTTTTCCTATTATCATCCGGTGGAAATAGAGGAGCCGGAAGAAAAAGACAATATTAAGATTCTCAAATCAAAATTCGCACTCTACTACGGTGAGACGGATGTAACGATAGACCCTTCAGTTTTTTCCTCGATCACTGTGCTGAGTGAAACCATTACAGATTTTCATAAGAATCCTAAGCGTTCGATCAAACTTTTAGATCACCTGATTGGCTTCGCAAAACTGCGTGGTTTGAAAAAAATAGATTCTTCTCTGATCAATTTGTACAATGAAGTGATGTGGGGGAAAGATAACACAGAAGGCAGTAAGCGCTTTTCCCTTCCGGACAACTTCGAGGAGAGTTTGAAGCAGAGAGTGTTTGGGCAGGATTCCGCAGTGTCCAGGGTGGTAAATGTGATGCGGCTGGCAAAGTTTCAGCTCGACAACCGACCGGAGCGTCCGGATGGAGTTTTTCTCTTTACCGGTCCATCCGGGGTGGGAAAAACCGAGTTAGCCCGGGCGGTAAACGATATCCTCTACGCGAGGCAGGAAAAATTTTTCCGTCTTGATATGAGCGAATTCGCTCAGGAGCACATGGTGCATGAACTCATCGGTTCACCTCCGGGATACATGGGCTCTGATGAGACTCCCGCCCTTTTGGGGTTTCTCCAAGCCCATCGACAAGGGGTCCTGCTGCTCGATGAGTTCGAAAAAGCTCATCCAAAAGTCCATAGGCTGTTTATGAACGTCTTCGATTCCGGGCGACTCACCTCGGCAAAGGGAACTGTCTACCGGCTCGGAGGAATGACCATCATGGCGACTATGAATGTCCTCAGCGAGGAAGCCACTCGTCCGGCATTGGGCTTTGCCCCCGCTCCATCCGTAACATCTTCTTCTCCCGCAGTTGGAGCTGGCGGTTCGGTGCCGTGGCAGGAACTTAAGCAGGTTTTCCCGGTTGAATTACTCAACCGTTTCGATGAAATTATCTCCTTCGACCCACTCGACAAGGAGCATCTCAGAGTAATTCTCAAAAACAAGACGATTGTCCAGACTCGTGAGAAGCTGAAAGAGCGCTTCAATTTGGAACTCGAGCTCGATCAAGGGGTTATCGATTACATAGTTGAGTTAGGTTACTCGGAGGAACTCGGCTACAGAAGCATACAGAGGATGTTTCAGAGAAAAGTACTGATGCCTATGTTGAAGCATATTGAAAGTGCTAGGGACAAGGGAGGAAAGGTGTCGGTTCGCTTGCAGGACAATAGTGTCAAAGTGATATTGAACTGATGTAACTAATTGAAAATGCAATTCTGTTGAATCACCCCTTCTGCATTGTTCTCTGGAAAAACTGATCGGATAAGAAAATACTGTTTTCATTCCTCCGCCGGCGGAAATACTACATAGTCCAGGGCGTACTGGTTAAGCGAGCTGCGGGCAACCTCTCGTTCGTTATGGGTAAAGTATACCACGTAGAGGGTCTTTCCGCTGTCTTCGAACTTCTCGCCGACTCCCTTCTCCACATCCGCCATGCCGTCGGTAAACATGATACCTGCCTCCACCTCTTCATTCTCCGTGAGATCTTTGAGAACTCGGTTGAAGTCGGTGCCCCCGCCAACATGAAACTTTCCTTTGCGGAAATTCTCCGCTCCTACATCGGTCACCTCATTTGAGAACACCTTTAATTCGAGGGGTATCTCTACTACCGACTGTACGAATTGATACACGATGTTCAGGTTGGACTGCATGCTACCTGAGACGTCTACGTACATGGCGAGGGAGAGCTGGTTGCTCTCGGTCTCTGTATACCGGTTGTGGTACATCGACAGCTTGTCGGTAAGGCCGGTAGCGAGGTAGACCATACCAAGGCGGGAGGGATACATCGAATAGACCTGTGTAAGGGTGTAGCGGTGTTGTCTGAGGAGCTCACTGGTGATGTCGTTTACGATAACGTCGATCCTGAGCCTCGACATGAAGTCGGCGAGCTCCTCTTTTCCGAAGGGGTTGGCGATGCCGATGTAATCGGACATCATCTTGCCGGTGCTACCCCCGCTGGGTCCCGGCATGGAGCCGAGGATGTCTCCGAGGGTCTCCTGAACCTTCTCTGGAATCTCTTCAGGGAATTCGCCCTGATCGCCCTTAGCCTCCCCTCCACCCTTGGGAAAGGGGAGTGCAGCAAGGTTAATGGTAATCTGGTTTCGAGACTTGAGGTCGACGAGCCGGTAATAGAGGCTCGCCGGGTTGATCTCCCTGTAGGTACCGAACTCGTCGGCTTCCCACACGTAGCGCCACAGGTCTCTCCATGTTTCTGGAATTTTAGCGGGATCTGCGCTGCAGTCGGCCAAGGCTATGATGCCGGCCTTTTCCTCGCTAGGATAGATCTTTTCGCTCAGGGAGGTCATCTCATCCGGATATGCTTCGTAGAGAAGCCGATGAATACATACATCCTCTACGATATTCGAAAGATCGTGGTCCGGGTAGCGTTCGTAGAAACCGTTGTAGCTCGCCCTGTGGAGA
>CAZDFY010000045.1:0-26856 GCA_964504785.1 uncultured Sediminispirochaeta sp.
AGGGCAGCGCGCTGGTCTTGTTCACCTCTTACCGTATGCTGCAGGAGACCTACGCACAGGTTGCCCCGCTCCTGGAAGAACAGGGTATCTCCGTATTAAAACAGGGCGGAGAAGAGCGGTCGAAGCTTCTTACCCACTTTCACTCCGATATTTCCAGTGTGCTTTTTGCAACCGATTCGTTTTGGGAGGGGGTGGATGCCCCGGGCGAATCCCTGCGGCTGGTGATTATCTGCCGGCTTCCCTTTGCCGTGCCAACCGATCCGGTGGTCCAGGCGCGGATGGAGGCGGTGGAAAAGCAGGGGGGCAACTCTTTTATGAACTATTCCCTCCCCCAAGCGGCGATGAAGCTGCGCCAGGGGTTCGGGCGGCTTATGCGTCGCAAGAGTGATCGCGGGGTGGTCTGCATTCTTGACTCTCGTATCATCCATAAAAGTTACGGAAAAATATTGATGGGGTCTCTCCCGTCTACGGGTCGTAAAATTGAGAACGGCAAGAGTGTGCTGAGGGCAATGGAAGATTTTTTCTACTTGGAGTAACCCCGCCCGCCGCCAGGAAAAATCACAGGGGCAAAGGCACTATGGCAAAGGTACTATGCCAGACTACAGGGGCAAAGGCACTATGGCAAAGGTACTGGGTATAAAAAAGCTGCCCCCAAGGAGCAGCTGTTCTGTTGCGTTTTGAAATTTTCGAAAAATCTTACTCAATAACTGCGAGAATATCAGAGTAACGGATGAGCAGATGATCTTCGTTGTCCATGCTGACGGTAGTACCTGCGTACTTGTCATACATTACCTTCTGCCCCTCTTTTACTTTGATTGTTTCGTCATCACCAACCGCGACTACCGAACCAGACTGTGTTTTTTCCTGGGCCGTTTGCGGTATGAAAATGCCTCCGGCAGTTTTCTCTTCGACCTCTTCCAGTTTGACAAGCACTCGATCACCAAGCGGCTTTATCTTCATACCTTCCTCCTGAATTAGTATTTAATAGATTTCACATTAAAGCATGTGTAGGAACTTTGATAAAAATATACGAATGAAATCTATACGGGTCAAGCAGAAATATCAAAAAACAGCATAGGTAAATCCAAAAATCGGAGTTTTCTAAAACAGTTGTTCCTATTGTGCAATTAAAACTTTCCTTGCCCTTTTCTTGCCCGCGGGCTATATATTTTGTATTTTATTAACAAAAGAGGAGATAGAATATGCAGCAATGGCTCTTATACACCAATCGCGGAAAAACTTTTCTCGCACGCCATAACCCGAAAGATGCGGCCCACTGTTTTGAAAAAGCCCTGCAGGCATGCCCCTCAAAGGACATGCAGGCAATGGGGGAAATTTTTTATCTGTGTGGAGTTGCACTGCAGAAGCTTGGGTATCATAGTAATGCCCGGGAGTGCTGGTATTCCGCCTCATCAATTAACCCGAAGGGACCTGCCGGGAGTATGCTCAAACGGCACAAAAACCGGGAGGAAGAGGATTGGCATACTTTCAAGTCTATTCAGCTGTACCGTTACTTTTCCACCAAGCAGTCGGACCTCTTTTACTCCGATATGGAGCGGAAATACGTAATGCAGATTATCGATGCATATTGGCAGGAGATCAAGGACTCTGGTATTATAGAAAATATGGAACCCCAAGAAAAAAGGGCACTGTTTTTTGAGTTTAAAATTGACTTTGCCGGCCTCTTTACCTCTCCGACAACTATGACTTTTTACACTAAAAAGTAACAGTGTTCTTAAAATTGACCACGTAAAACCGGAATGAGGGAAATTGTGTGACATTTTTACTATATATTTCAGTGCTTTTCGGCTGCCTGGGTATAAATGACCCACAGAGAAAAAGGGTAAATATTATTAAAAAAATAAAAAATTTTAATTCTTTGTATTGTAACAAAATAAAAATTGTTTAATTTCTTATTTAAATGGCATGCTTCTTGCTTATATATCGGTAGGAGGCACGTATGGAAACGAAAACTAAAAATAAAAGAGTAACAACGCAATCCTCTTCTTATGATGATGAAAATATTATTTCTCTTTATCTTAAAGAGATCAATAGAATACCGCTCCTTACCCGGGAAGAAGAAAATCATTACGCTCGGCTGGCTGCACAGGGAGATGAGGCTTCGAAGGAAAAACTGGTAAACGCGAACCTGCGGTTTGTAGTCAATGTTGCGAAAAAGTATCAGAATCAGGGTTTGCCCTTGTCCGACCTCATTAACGAAGGGAATATCGGACTTATGAATGCTATTGAGCGCTTTGATGTTGAAAAGGGGTATCATTTTATCTCTTACGCGGTATGGTGGATCCGACAGGCAATTCTCAAAGCAATCAGCGAAAAAGCCCGAATGATCCGCTTGCCTTTAAACCGTGCTAATGAGCTGGTTCAGATCGACAAGGCCCGAAAGGAGCTGCAGTCGGGAAAGGCCGAGGACCCGGAAGTACAGGAAATAGCTGATGCAACGATGATGGACAAAGACCATGTTGCAAACCTCATCAATATTTCTCAGGATTTGGTTTCCTTGGAAACTCCTGTATATGCTGATAAGGGAGCCAGTCAGCTCGGTGATTTTATTGAAGACCGTGATTACCGGGCCCCTGAAGAGGTGGCGATGGAGAATTCACTCAAAGATGATATCAATAAGGTCCTTAGAACTCTGAGCGAAAAAGAGGCTGAAATCATACAGTACCGCTATGGCCTGAACGGCCGAACACCGCTCTCTCTGAAGGACATTGGAGATAAGTACAATCTAACTAAAGAGCGAATTAGACAGATCGAGAAAAAAGCAATAAAGCGACTGCAGCATCCTTCACGAAGCATGCACTTGGAGTCGTATACCGCATAGTAGCAGAGTGCAACAGGGGGTGTCTAAAGGGCACCCTCTTTTTTTGTGTACCGGCAAACTGGCCACTTGAGGCAAACCGGGCATTCCAGGCAAACCGGCTACAGCCGGCCGCCCGAGCATTAAGCATATAGTTATATATAGATGTTTATTGACATGGCACGCTAATTATCTTACCATCTTGGATGGAGATATAAAATTGGTAGATACCCAATGTATGGAGGTTATAAGTTTTTATGGGAAAAAAATTAGTGTATTTTTTCGGTGGAGGAAAGGCCGAAGGTAATTCCGGTATGAAGGAATTTCTAGGTGGAAAAGGGGCAAACCTGGCAGAGATGACGAATCTCGGTGTACCGGTACCCCCCGGTTTTACCATCTCGGCAGAGGTATGTAAAATCTATTATGAAAAAAATCAACAATATCCGGAGGGATTAGAGGCGGAAATCGACGCAAATCTCGAAAAACTCGAGAAGATGATGGGTAAAAAGCTCGGCGATAACGATGATCCCCTACTCGTATCTGTTCGTTCAGGTGCGGCTATTTCGATGCCCGGAATGATGGATACCATTCTGAACCTCGGTATCAATGACAAAGCTGTGGAAGGTCTTGCCAAAAAAACCGGCAACGAGCGTTTTGGCTGGGATGCCTACCGCCGCTTTATTCAGATGTTTTCAGATGTCGCTATGGGGCTGGATTTACAGCTTTTTGAGGGGGAGCTTGAAAAAGCAAAAGAGGCCAAGGGGGTCGAACTAGACACCGATCTTGATGCCGCCGATCTGAAAAAGCTGGTAGAAGTATATAAACGAGTGTACAAGGACCAGATGGGAGAGGATTTTCCTCAAGACCCGAGGGACCAGATGTACAAATCCATCAATGCGGTATTGGGAAGTTGGATGAACGAAAAAGCTATCAAATACCGTAAAATCAATGATATCACCGGCCTGCTTGGAACTGCTGTAAACGTACAGTCTATGGTGTTCGGTAACTTCGGCGAAAACTCCGGTACCGGTGTTGCCTTTACCAGAGACCCGTCCACCGGCGAAAAAGTTTTCTTTGGTGAGTTCCTAGAAAACGCCCAGGGAGAGGATGTTGTTGCCGGTATTAGAACTCCCAAAAACTTATCATATCTCAAAGAAATTAACCCTAAGATTTACGAACAGCTGTTTACCATCAAGGACCGCCTTGAACAGCACTACCGTGATATGCAGGATATCGAGTTTACCATTCAACAGGGGGATCTTTACCTCCTGCAGACACGTAACGGTAAACGTACCGGCGCCGCTGCTATTAAGGTTGCCGTCGATATGGTGGAAGAAGGGATGATCAGCGAAGAGGAGTCCGTCGGCCGTGTAACGCCGCCGCAGCTTGATCAGCTTTTCCATCCTCGAATCGAGCCCTCTACCAAGGGAAGTTTGAATGTTCTTGCCAAGGGCCTGAACGCCTCACCCGGTGCGGCTACAGGACAAATCGTGTTTACCGCCGACGAGGCCGAAGAGTGGGCAAAAAAGGGCAAAAAGGTGCTTCTGGTCCGTAAAGAAACCTCCCCTGAGGATATCGGCGGTATGCATGCTGCAGAAGGAATTTTGACCTCCACCGGTGGTATGACCAGCCATGCGGCGGTTGTAGCGAGGGGAATGGGAAAACCCTGTGTCGCCGGTTGTAAAGCGGCTGTGGTGACCCCCGGAACCCTGACAATTGAAGGAAAAAAGTACAAAGAGGGTGACTGGTTAACTATTGACGGTACCGATGGCGAGGTATACGGAGGTCAAATTGACCTGGTAGACCCGAAGATAACCGACGACTTATCTAAGTTTCTCGCCTGGGCCGACGATGTGCGTAAAAAGGCCGATCGCAAGGGCGTAAAAGAGAAGGGCTTTGGAGTTCGTACCAACGCTGATACACCGGGAGATGCTAAACAGGCCAGACATTTCGGCGCCGAAGGTATTGGCCTCTGCCGGACCGAACATATGTTCTTCGACGAAGGCAAGCTGGAAATATTTCAGGAAATGATCGTAGCCGAGAGCAAGGAGGCCCGCCAGAAGGCCCTGGATAAATTGCTTCCCCTGCAAAAGAAGGACTTTGTCGGTATCTTCAAGGCGATGGAGAGTTTGCCGGTGACCGTTCGCTTGCTTGACCCTCCTCTCCATGAATTTGTTCCTAAAACTGATGAAGATGTTCAGGAGCTTGCCGATAAAGTCGGCCTTAAACCTGAGTCCATCAAGCAGATGGCCGAGGATCTTAAAGAGATGAACCCGATGCTCGGACATCGCGGCTGCCGGTTGGGTATTACCTACCCCGAAATCTACGATATGCAGGTAGAGGCGATTATGGAAGCCGCCTGTGAGGTAGAGAAGGAGGGAGTAAAAGTACTCCCGGAAATAATGATTCCCCTGGTCGGTACCAGGAATGAGCTGAAAATTCTTCGTGAAAACGCTGAAAAGGTGGTGCAGGAGGTGCTGAAAAAGAACAACAGCACTTTGAACTACAAAATCGGTACTATGATTGAGATCCCTCGGGCGGCTCTTACGGCCAATGAAGTTGCTGAAGATGCTGACTTCTTCTCCTTTGGAACGAACGATTTGACACAGATGACCCTCGGGTATTCCCGGGACGATATCGGCAGTTTTATAGGAGAGTACCTCGATCAGAACATACTTCCCTACGATCCCTTCCAGAGCCTCGATCAGACTGGTGTAGGCCAGTTGGTGTCGATGGCTGTTGAAAAAGGGCGGAGTACCAAGAAAGATCTTAAAATGGGGATTTGCGGTGAACATGGTGGTGATCCCTCATCGATTGAGTTTTGTTACCGCAACGGACTGAACTATGTCTCTTGTTCCCCCTACCGTGTTCCGATTGCACGATTGGCTGCAGCCCAGGCGGTAGCCGAAGACTTAATAAAGTAGAGATTTTAATACAGGGGGGCCTTCATGGTCCCCTTGTTTTTAATATCTAAGCTCCAGATAATGAACAGTCACAACGTCTATAAGAAATTACTGAGGGTGTACGGTCCACAGGGCTGGTGGCCGCTGTTGCAGCGAAGCTCCCTGCCTGGGTATGATCAGGAAGGGTATCACCCGGGGATCTACAAAAATGATCTGCAGCCCCATGAACAGTTCGAAATCATCACCGGTGCAATACTGACCCAGAACACCAGCTGGACCAATGTACGCAGTAGTATGGGGGCATTGCTCGAGGTATGTCGCAAAAAAGGACAAATCCTGTCGCCGGAATTTTTTTTGGCTATGGACCATTCCGAACTGGCGGCAATTATCCGTTCAAGCGGGTATTTTAACCAGAAGGCAAAAAAGTTAAAGGCTGTTTCCTCCTTTTATTTGGATAATAGGGGAGATCTTACAATTCCCTCCCGAAAGGACTTGCTTTCTATTTGGGGTATCGGTCCCGAAACCGCGGACTCCATATTACTATATGCGTATCACCGGCCGGTGTGCGTGGTTGATGCCTATAGCGTGAGAATTTTCCGACGACTTGAAAGCAGGGGCCTTACATCCGGCAGGCAGCCGGCGGCACCGAAGGAATGGACCTACGATAGACTGCAGCAAAAGTTTCATTCTGAATTACCCCCGGAACACAGGGTATACAATGAATTTCATGCCCTTCTAGTTGAACACGGCAAGCACTACTGTACATCCAAGAAACAAAAATGTAATATATGTCCATTACAATTCGATAGTGGAGTTGATTGATGTACATTGACAATAATACCGAGCAGTACCGGGATGGAATTAAGGATATAATTCTTTTTAAATTCTTAAGTGAACGGGAAATTGAAGATCTGCTTAGGATGTGTGAAGTTCAGGTGTTTGAAAAGGATGAGCAGATAGTCCAGCAGGGTGAAGTAGAGCAGGCTTTCTATGCGGTTATCAGTGGATCCGTAGGAGTTGCGGTGGATGAAGGGCGCCGTAAGAATGTCTACATCTGTACGATAGGAAGCGGTGAGGTGTTTGGCGAAGCCGGAATGTTTATGAAGGTCAAACGGACCGCCCACGTTCACAGTATCGACCAGGCAGCTATACTCCATATCACTCGTGAAGATTTTATTCAGTTTATAAAAAAGTATCCCACCAGCGGAAACAAAATATTGATGGTCATAGTCTACAGTTTGCTGAAAAAACTGCGGGAGGTAAACCAGGAGCTTGCCTACGAGCGCCAGTTTGACATTGAACAGGATGATGTCGACTCCATTGTCGATGAATTTCTACAGGCATAACCGTATTGCTTCGATCAGTTGTTCCGCCGCCTTAAATTTGGTGGTAAGGGGGATGTGGGTGTGCCCGCCTGCCTTATCAAAGAGATGCAATTCATTGGTGGTGCCCTCAAAACCGGCCCCCTCGGCTCCGATATCGTTCACAGCAATCATATCCGCCCGGGCCTTCTTCATTCGTGCTATTCCATCGGTCTTAAGCTCTTCGACGGATTTATGAAAAAGAGCACGAAATGCAATTAGAAAAGTCTGAGGCGAAAGCTTTTTCACCTGGTCTATAATTTTCGGGGTGGGAACAAGCTCTACCTTCAGTGTTTCCGTACCGTGGGTGGTTATTTTATCTTCCGCCGTTTCCCCCGCCTGCCAGTCACCCACAGCAGCGGCAGCCACCATACAATCTATATGATGCTTTTCCAAAAGGGTACGCACTGTATCAAGCATCTGGGAAGCCGTCTCAACTCGGTAGGTAGGTACATTGGGAACAACCTCAGCGGTTCCTTTCCCGTACACTACATGCACATCCGCACCTGCAAGATAAAGGGCCCGGGAGATCTCGATACCCATTTTGCCGCTGCTGTTGTTGGTAAGCACCCTGATTGGGTCCAGATATTCTACAGTGCGGCCGGCGGTGACTATCCACTCGGTACCTGCCAGGGGACCATCCCCCCGGAGCATATCGATGGTGTGAAAGACAATCTCCTCAGTTTCCGGTATTTTAGCCTTCCCCTCGGAGATGTGGGGCATAAGGATATGAATCCCGTCGTTCTTAAGTATTTCAATATTTCGATGGACCGCCGGGTGATGGTACATGGGCTCGTGCATTGCCGGGACCAGCAGCATCGGAATACCCTGGCCGATTGCAGTTGTAGCAAGGGTGGTAACAGGGGTATCGTCAATTCCGTGGGCAATTTTACCTAGGGTATTCGCAGTAGAGGGTGCAATAACAACTGCGTCAACTCGGCCTTCGACATTTCCGGCCAGGGCCACATGCTCTATAGCACCGCTGAGAGCGCATACCGCGGGGTTGCCGGTGGCCCATTCCATCAGGTTCGGGTGGATAATACGGCACGCTTCGGGGCTCATCACCGGAACAACCTCCACACCGTAGCGCATAAGCAGCCGGGCTACTTCGCTGCTCCGGAGGGCTGCCACGCTGCCGGTAATACCAAGAGCAACTTTTTTACCCCGCAAAGCAGTGGAGAGTGAGCCGAGGATATCCTTCGAAGGGTGCGACCACACCTGAGAAAATCCAGTAGAGTTGTTGTGACCGCTGTTTTTTTCCTTATCCATTCTTAACTCCTTCCCGCAACACCGTTAAAAAACTTTCAAGGTATTCTCGATTAAGATGCGGCATAAGGGTAATACGTAAAAATCCGGGAAAAAGGGACAAGGCATATCCCCGTCCGCGCAAACGCCGGGCAAGTTCATCAGGAGAACATCCTGTGGGACGTATTCCGACTACATTCATGGTAGGTTGAACAACCGATTCAACACCATTCATCAACTTAATTTGATTCATTAAAAAAAAGGTATTTTCCATACATTCGCGCACTACCTGTGTAAACCCCTCAAAACCTAAATGCTGCAAAGTTGCCCACACCGCCGCAACCGCAGCCCCCGACCGGGTGCCGACAATTGTTCTCTGTCGTGTTTTTCCGCCGGCAAGATAAGACACATGGGTGGTGCTGGAACCGGAGATCTCCTCGTTCCGATACAAAATACACCCGCTTGGAATGGGGCAGCGTCCCATTTTATGGGGGTCTAGGGTGATTGAACTTACCCCCTTCAGGCTGAAGTCAAAGGCTGACCCTCCGGGGGGATACCCTGCGGATTCCAAAAAGGGAAGCACAAAACCTCCGAAAGCCGCATCTATATGCAAATACAAATTATGCTCCACCGCCAAGGGGGATAGGGTATCCAAGGGATCAACAGCCCCGAGGCCTGTAGTACCGGCAATTGCGACAAGGGCCATAGTACGGGGCCCAATGGCCCTTTTGTATTCCTCGACCCGCACACGGTTGTCCGGGCCCGTCGGTACTTTAATCAAAGTGAGGTCCATCAAGCTGGCGGCCTTCTCAAAAGAGAAGTGGGCCGTCTCCGGCAGTACGACCTCGCGGCGCTCGGCGGGGGCCCTGTTTTTTGCAGTCCACATGGCAAGCAGGTTTGCTTCGGTACCTCCGGTAACTATGCTGCCGACCGCATGGGGATTCGAAAACAAATTTCCTAAAATCCCAATCGTTTCCTCCTCCAACTTCGCCAAAGCGGGATGAAGGCCGGGATCGCCGATATTCTTTTCTAACTGTCGCCGAAAAATTTCGGCGGCGAAGGGGTGGGGTTGGCTGCACATGGAACCGAGGATATGACCTGAGGTAAAAGTGAGGTCTTCGGCCAGCCGCTCTTCAAGCAGGGCCGACACTTCTTCTTCAGAGAGACCACTCGCCGGAAAATTCTTACTCATACTGCGTACCCCTCCTTCATCTAGTGATACGAATAAGAGTCGGTTGGAAAGCTGCCTGATTTAACCTCATCGCTGTACTTCTGGACCGCATCAATCACAGCTTTATCCAGCTGGGCGTAACCCTTCACAAATTTCGGCAAATACCCCTGGGTTAACCCCAGCATATCGTGAAGCACCAGTACCTGTCCATCACAGTCGGGGCCGGCCCCGATTCCGATTGTGGGAATCTTCATCGCCCTGGAAATGCGGCGTGCAAGATCCCGGGGAATACACTCAAGGACCACCGAAAAAGCACCGTGGGCTTCCAAATCAAGGGCATCCCTGTAAATAGTTTCAGCCGCTTCAGTATCCTTTCCCTGTACCTTAAATTTTTCAGCGGTTTGCGGCAGGAGGCCGAGGTGGCCCATTACCGGTATACCCTCTTTGCCCAGGAGGCTCACAACCCCGGGCTTATTTCCCTCGATTTTTACTGCGGAGGCCCCTACGCCCATAAGTCGCCGGGCATTTTCTAAAGCCTCCTTGGGTGAATCAAAGCTATGGTAGGGCATATCCCCAATGACTGGAATGCCGGTACTCATCCGCGCGACAATCTCGGTATGATATACCATGTCCTCCATTTTCACAGCACGGGTAGTGTCATGACCCTGGACCACCATTCCAAGACTGTCACCTACCAAAATAAGATCCAGCCCCTCGACCTGTGAAAGCAATGCGGTAAACGCGGAATCGTAGGCGGTGAGCATGGTAATTTTACCGCCCGCAGCTTTTTTCTTTGTCCAGTCGGCAGCATTAATAACAGCCATTTTTATTCTCCTTCGAAGCTGAAAGAGTGCAGCTGATCTGCAATAAAGTCCAGAGAGGCCCTCAAATTGTGTTGATTGCTAAAATCGGCCGTGATCTTTTCAAGCTCCTCCCTTTTACGGTCCTTAAGTTTTTCAACCGCTTCATTCAAAAGAGGGATTACTCGTATAATATTATCGACAATACTTATATTGGCCTTTCGGGCGGTTCGGGAGAGAGGATTCAAATCAATCGTGATGACGGTTTTCCCCATTCCCACAAGACCTTCAGTTCGGTCGCCGTCCTCCAGGGGGACAAAGACTACATCGGCGCTGCCTATACCCCGGGGGTCTATTCGACGGCGCTCACTGCCGATCTCCGGAATAGAATCGGAGGCTTCGTCTCCGACTCCCAGAACCTCCTTTGCCCCTGCCTTGTACAGTACCTCCGCGATCGCCTTTTCCCGTTCGACGGTACGATAAAACAGATTTACCTCCATCGGCGCACCGCTTAGTTGTGAAAGTGTAACAAGGTCCTCAGGACACAGTGCGGCGGCGTTCCCGTTTATTGAAAGCACCGGATGTTTCGCCGTTAAAAGGCAGGCCGCCGCCGCTTCAATTGCTCGGTAGGCCGGCTTCGGAGTATCTTCACCGCATAAATAATCAAAGGCCTCACCGCGACCGTGGGCAATAAGCCCGGCCGGCGCTACTACCTTTGATTCTACCATCTCTATAAGCTTCTCACGGACCGATATCGACTGATAACGGGGGTGATCTTTTGGTACATGTATATCCATTACAGTAAAATTCCTCCGGTTTGATTTATTGCCTCGGTAAACACGACGGGAGTGTCACGAAGCTTTGTGCAGTTTTTTCTCGCACAGTATTCCTTTAGCTCCCCTTCAATTTCCGCAGCCCTATCGGCAGGAGCCAGGGTAAAAACCCCTTCTCCAAACATAAGCATACTACCAATAATTTTGCGAGCATCCAAGGCTTCCAGAATATCGGCCACCCAAGGAGTAAAAAGACCGGTCCCCTCGGCAAATTGCCGGGAATATCTCAAAAAATTGTTCACACTCGGGTCCCGCTGAAGCCCGTCGAGGGCTGTCTTTCCATGCAAGTTCACCTTATCACGAATCCGGGATGATGAAAGGGCTGAACTGGTTGAATAGGGGCCGCGGAGGGCAAAGACCGCCCGCATATCGGTTTGAAAGGGAATCTTCACAATTCTACCGACCCCGGGAGCTCCAGGATGTGTCCTAACCTCAAACCCACCGTAATACTCTCCGATCACAGTCCCGAGCCCTGTTTTACACTCTACCTCCGCACGGTGGGCGAATTGGGCCGCCTCTTCTTGAGAAAAGGGTGAACCGAACCATCGGTTAAGGGCCAGGGCGAGGCTTAAAGCTCCTGCACCGCTGGAACCGAAACCGCTTCCCTGGGGAAGATCGATCTTATGGGAAATTGAAAGCTGTTGATATGGCAAATTCGTCTGTGATTCGATAAAATGGGAAAAGACCGCCGCCGATACATCGAGCTCCGCCGCCTTTCCGTTAAGAGTAAAAATCGGTGTGTCCGTGTGTGTAGTGTCCCTGTTTTTAGAGCTGGGCTGCTCCGTAATTTCTGTGCGTGCCCCGGCGTTGATAGAGAATCCGGCCCCGAGGGAGCCCCTTTTCAGAGGATCAGTATCGAGGTCGTCAATAAAAAATATCCCGGTAACATGGCCGGGAGCATACGCAGCAATGGTGTTCATTTTCGCATTAACGGTACTTAAGAATATGGGAAAAGTCAATAATATGAAGAAAAACTCCCCACCCATCTCTTTTTCTCAATTTAAATTTTTTTGGGGTAAGATGCTCTTACTATACTGTCTGTGGCTCTGCGCAGCCCCCGCGCCTCTCCCAGCTCAAGTGTCCTCAGTGGGGGGAACACCTTTTGGAAATGCTGAAATTACCCTAGACCCAGTGTGGAAATATGCCACCGGGGGCAGGGTAACTGCCCTTACCGAAAGCTTCGGGCCACGGAGGCGCATTTACGTACTTTCCGAGGACCGCCGCCTGTACGGCCTTGACCGCGGGGGCAGCCTGATGTGGCGCAGCGATCGAATGACCGGCCGGCCCCGGCCCCTTCTTAAGCAGGGCCCCGACGGTTCCCTTTACCTAGGCTTTGAACAGGGTCACTTAGCCGCCTATAACCCCTCTGGCCGGCGGCTCTGGACACGACGGCCTTCGAAAAGCGCCGCCGAAGGGATTGTCCTCGGCCATGCCGGGCTTGTCTACGCCTTCAACGAAGAGACCCTTACACTGTATACCCACACGGGTACCCTGCTTTGGAGGGATGAACTTCCTTCACCGGGTATCTCCAAACCCGTTGTTGATGAAGAAGGCGGTGTATGGACAGTTTCGGCGGATAATGAGCTTCTGCGCATATCCTCTTCCGGTGTCGAGACACTCGCCCGCCTTCAAAACGATGAAAACGAGCCCATCGGCTCAGTCCGTATGCTCATGTCCGCCGCGGGCCCCTTTATTGTAGCGGCGCAGGGGAAGAAAATGTGGCTGTATGACAGCGCCGGTACGCTTCTCTGGGATTCCGACCTCTATTCTCAAGTAGAATCAATGTGTATGGATACTGAAACAATTTTTGTCAGAACCGCCGACAGGCGAATAGCGGCTATTGAAAGGGGCAGCGGTGCGGAATTATGGAATACGCCGATAGATATGGATTCTGCAGAGATAGTCACTGAACACGCCGGTACTGCACCCCACTCCCGACTATTGACCGCGTATAACGAACAACGAATAAAACTCTATCTTACTGCGGAGGGGAGTGTACTCTCGACAGGGCGAATTCCCCAACCCTCTGCCGGTCCCCTGGTAAGCGCCGACGGAGATATTATAATAGGGGCAAAAGATTGGGTTGTGTATAGGTATGCCGTGCGGGGCTATAAAGACCCCGAAATTTCTACAGGTCTGGTAGAAAAAACGCCGGGGGAACAACTAAATACACAGTCAAAAGAACAGATATCGGGGCAGCTAAAGTACGGGAGGAGCAGTGCTAATAATGGGCCCTACTCGGAGGCCGGACAGGTTATCCTCGAAGAAGCGGCGCATAAAGAATACCTTCTTTTGCTGGATGAGCTTGCCCGTCGGGCGGAAAAGTCCAAGCCTGAAAAGGACTACCCAGAAATGATCGCTCTGCTTAAAAAAGCGGCGGGGGTCGGTGTACTTAATCCTGTGCGTCGGGAGGGGGCTTACATCAATGACTATCCGGATATACGCAGCCGGGCGGTAGAGCTGCTCGGCACATACGGTACCCTCACTACCCAGAGCTTTCTCCTCGAACTACTGCAGTATGAGTGGGATACCCAGGTCAAGCTGAAGATACTCACAGCACTCGGGGCCCTGCAAAGCGGGCTTGATGGAAGGGTAATTGGAACGCTCAAAAATGTGATAGAAAGCGGTAAAATAGATATTGATGATGACCCCCTCATAACATCGCGGTTAATCAGTACTATACAAAAGATATGCCTTTACAGCGGAAGGGTCGACACTTCCGCCGTAAAAATTCTGACGGATATCTATCTTTCGGATGCTCCCCGAACTCTGCGTATGAAGGCAATAGAAACCCTCCGCAATCTTTCAGGTTAGAATGCCCACATTGCGCTTTTTATAGCTGAACTCATTACCCACGCATGTTATACTCATACTATGAACAGATTGTTGAATGTTATAGGCTTACTTCTGGCTGTACTGTATAGTGCCGGAGCAGTGGAAATTGTTGAGGAAGAACTCGAAAGCGTCTCCGATGCACAGATCGAGTTTATCAATTACGAAGGGCCCCATGAGAAAATTGAAACAATTGAACAAATTAAAGGGATAGGTTCGGCGCTCTCGGTCCAAACCGGGGCAACGGAAACAGCGCAAAAAGAGACTGAATATGTGGGAAAATATCGTATTCTCCATATAGTGGCGCCGGCGGAAGCGGAAGGGTATAACGCGGATGTTTTTATTATTGAAGAGGATGCACAGGTTGATCACATAGCAAATGTCCGCCGTATTCTATCCGGTTACATCGAATCAACCTACGGCCTCAGTTCCGAACGGGCGTCGGCTTTGGCTATGTTTATCACCTATTACAATGCGATTTATAGAGGGGATATAGAGTTTTTTAAGCAGAATTACAGTGCACCGGTAATTGCTGCACTGGATCCTCAAAAGGTAGGAATTTCACGCAGTTACAATGAATGGCCCGGCTCTACACAGATGGTCTTGCCACTTACACAGCTTGAGGGCGCCCAAGCTCCTTCTGCTGAAAGCCTGAGCACCGATAAAGTAGTGGAGGAAGTCCGCACCCAGGAAGACAAAGGGGTGGAAGAGCGGAAAGAGGTTGTCGAAATGCGTGAGGAAGAGCTTGAAGCGGACCGGCGCCGGCTCGAAGAGGATAAGCAGGAAAGTGAACCGGAACAGGAGCAGGTAGAACAACAACCTTCCCGGGAAACCCAAGAGCAGGACACTCAAGCACAAGAAACTCAGGAGCAGGAAACCCAAGAGCAGGAAACCCCTGACCAGCCTGATGCGGTGCGGGAAGATCAACAGGAAGATCAACAGGAAGTAGATGATGAACTTGAAGCCCGGGAAGAGGAGCTTGAACAAAGAGAACAGGCAATTGCCGAAGAGCGGGAAAGTATAGCAGAGGACCAGCAGGAACTCATCGAAAGCGAGGAGGAGGATAAGCGTGGGGAGAGGGTAGAAGCCACCGCAGAACCTGCTGAGGAGAGGCAGAAGGCCGCCGATACCACCCTGTTTACGGTCTTCAGAGAGCAGAATGAAAACTTGTATGGGCGTATCGCCCTTCTAAAACCAAATGGAGAGGTCGCTGCAATTTCGACCATCAACACAATTCGCAGCCGAGAGCCCGTTGAATACGGCGGTATGTACGTGGTAATAGCCGGAGAAAGCAGCCCCCCCCGGGCAACCCGGCTGGTCGGGCTTGATGCGATGGACCTTGAGTTGGAACTGGAATCTGAAACAGACGTATATGCCGACTCACCCCTTCTTACGCATGGGGATACCCTCTGGTGTGTCATCCGTGAGTCCGGATCTTTTTATATTGGTGAGTTCGACGAAGAATTGCGGTTGCAAAACCGTTCTGATCGAGGGGTTATTCCTTATACATGGTTGAAGAAATCGGGTGAGTATATACTGGCCCAGATAGATGAAAAGACGGTAAAAAGGTTTACCCTAGAAGACCTATCTGCGGCCGAATAGGCGTCTGAAAAAACTTGCTATGGCTATGAATATTTTCCGAAAAAAGCCGGGATTTTTCAGCCTTTCCAATCGCGACATTCCTTCGGCAAGTTCCACAGCGCTTAGATTACGACGATGAAGGTTTTCGTCTATTTCCATTTCGAGTTCATCTACTTCAGAACCTGAATCGACAATATGGGCCTCGATACTCTTCCAACCCAGTCGCTGTGCCGCTTCAAGGCGTCGCCGACCGGCAATAAGCTCCCGTGAGCTGTTAATAAGTATGGGATTCATAAGACCATATGCTTTCAAGCTCTCCATTAACTTGGAAATATCACCAAGATCTTGACGGATGCGCCGTTTAATTACAATTTCTGTAATTGGAATTTGCATGCTACCGGCTCCTTATTGGTGGGATCTGATATAAGCCTATCATAGTTTTAAGTGCAAAAGAAGTCAATTTTTGATGTTCCAGGAATTCCATTCTCTTTAGTCGAGTTTAGTCGAGCAGGGGGTTCACGTTACTGTCGTCGCCGTTGGAACTATCGCTTCCTCCATCAGTGGAGAACATACTGTCCCGCTCGCTGCTTATCTGGTCTTCCAGGTCTTTCATTAAATCCTCATCCATCTCAGGAGCAGCATCGTAATTGACATTGAAATCCTCAAGCATCATTGAATCTTGAAGCTTTCGCACAAGATCTTCGTCCCGTTCTTTCTTGAACTTGTGGATGTCACAGAACTGCTTGGGCTCAGTACCGGCGATAAACAGCTCTTCCTTGCTTTCCGGACAATGCTGAGTGGGAATCAGACCGGATTCAGTACAGATTTTTACCTCTACAAGCCCTGTATCGGGCCTTTTAAATTCCTTTGGTGAAAGGCCCTGGTGGATCGTTTTCATATACTCCGCCCACACTGGTCCGGCGGCGGTAGCACCGGTAAGATCACGTCCAAGAGAGTTTCCCGGTGTATCAAAACCGAACCAGACGGCGGTTGAGTAGTAAGGAGAAAAGCCTACCGTCCACGCATCTCCCCAGTTTTGGGTAGTCCCTGTTTTACCGGCCATGGGCATTCCGTCGAATCCGCCTACATTCACCCTTCGCCAGCGGAGGGTCCCAAAATCTACTGTACTCTTCAGTAGATCGACCATCACATACGCCGCCTGGGGAGACAGAATTTGTTCCTGCTTGTTGTTGTGTTTTTGTCGTCGGATTCGTTCCTGCTCAGGGTTTATAATACTCTCTCCTTCTCGGTTGAGGACCCTTGTGATGGCCATCGGCTCTACGGCTTTTCCCTGATTTGGAAAAGTGGCAAAGGCGCGTGCCATATTTATCGGTGCCACAGCAGTAATGCCGAGGCCTAGGGGAAACCCCCGGGGAAAGAGGGTCCGGTCTTCCTTTTTGTCTTCCATACCTAAAAGCTTTGAAGCCCGGTTAATTGCTGGATCAAACCCTATCCCGTCCAATACCTGAAGCGAAGGTACGTTCATTGAAGTAGCAAGTGCATACCTCAGTAACACAGAACCTTGCCAATTTCCCAGATAGTTCATTGGGGTGTAGCGTTTTCCGTTATTATCAAAAAATACAATTGGACCGTCGTACATTCGGGTCGCGGGGGTAAACTCTCCGGAGGAAATGGCCGCCGAATAGTAAAGGGGCTTAAAACTTGAACCGGGTTGAATTTGTGCATCCACTGCCCGGTTGTACTGTTTGGTTTCAAAATCGCTTCCGCCTACCATTGCCATAATGTGACCGCTATGATTGTCGATCGTAATCAAGGCCCCTTCAACGGTATTTGATCTTTTTAGTACATCCGTTTTTGTTTTTGAGTACTGAGAAACCTGATACAGCTCGTTTGATCCGAACATAGAAGACAGAACTTCTATGCTCGGTGCAATTGAATCAAAATAGTAGTTTAAGGCGGCCCTTTTTTCTTTTGCCCCGGTAATGTGAATGTCTTCAACGTTGAAGGTTAAACCAAGGAGCTCGATAATCGGGAGGTAGGTTTCATCCACTATATCAAGCCTTTCCCGTTTGTTGTTGTTGTACTCTTCGTTTATATGCCGGTAGGACTTTTCCATAATAGAGTCGGCAATTCTCTGATAATCAAGATCGAGGGTAGTGTGAACGATGTACCCGTCTTTGTTGATATTCACCGCTCCATAGAGCATATCGTTGAGCTGTAAACGCACATATTCGCTGAAATAGGGGGCCTTGCTCTCATTATCAAAATAGGCACTTGCAATATTAGAACGGTTGTAATTATAGTTATTCCAATAATTTTGAAAAGAAAAGTCCGCTTTTTCCCTCGAAGTATAGCCGAGTTCGACCATCTGGTTGAGAACATCCTTCTGACGTGATTTTGCCCGCTGTGGATGATCCAGGGGGGAGTATAAGGCCGGGCTGGCCAGCTGGACAACCAGAATTGCCGCTTCAGCAACCGACAGATCACGGGCGGAGTGACTGAAATAAAACTGGGAAGCCGCTTCAACCCCGTAGGTATTGTGGCCAAAGTACATTTCATTCATATACATCTCGAGAATTTCGTACTTCGAGAGCTCCCGTTCCATCTTGAATGCAAACCACAATTCCCGCAGTTTTCGTGTGAGGGTAAGTTTGGACCGATCGGCATAATGTTTTCCCGCAACTTGCTGGGTGAGGGTGCTTCCACCGGAAAAGTAGTTTCCCACAATCACGTTCCACGCAGCACGGGCGGTACCTCGAATGCTAAAACCGTTATGGGTAAAGAAATCCGCATCTTCACGGCTTATGAGAGCGTACACAAGGTGTTTCGGCAGTTCTTGAATGGGGACAATATCTCGTTTTACATCCGAGAAAATCTCAGTTATTAGTTCGCCGTCACGGTCATAGATTTGGGTAGGAATAGCGGGCTTATACTCTTTTAAGTCTTCCCGTATAACAGGATTGCCCAGTTTAGCGAGGGCATATCCGCCGCTAATGCCGACGGCAAGGGTAAATACTATTGTCAGTGCTAAAAGAAATTTAGCATATAATTTTCTCTTTCCAGTTAGGATCATATCTTTTGTACCCTATGTGTACCGGACGTTTTTGTCAAGTTCTCCGCTTTAAGATTCAGCAATTCGCAATGTGAAAAATTTTGTTTAAGATTCCCTGTCGATCTTATCAATATATCGGGGTGCAAGCGGATCGTCGGGGTCTAATTCCAGTACGGTCAGAAAAAAGCGCTTCGCGAGCTGCAGGTCTCCTTTTTTGAGTGCCAAAATTCCCATGTTTGATATAATTTTAGTGTTGTCCGGTTCAAGGTGCAGCGCTTTTTCAAGGTAGTGTTCGGCATCCTTATATTCCTCAAGTTCGAGGTTGCAAATCGCCAGTTCGTTTAGGGTATCAGGATGAGAGTCGTGTAGTTCGAGGGTCTTCTGAAACGCCTCTTTTGCTTCGGAATATTTTCCGGATTTGCGAAGTCCCCATCCCAAAAGAAACCAGCCGTTCCATACCTCCGGATTGCGTTCCAAATAGTAGCGGATACTTTCTATGCCCCGTTCTTCCTGTCCCATTTTTATGTAGTCAAAGGCCTCGTTAAAGACAATATCGTCCTGTGATTTAGAATCGATTTCATTCAGCACTTTACGAACCTGCTGTTCCTTTTCCTCCTCTCCGGAGGAATTTTCCAGGAAGGTGGTGAAGTGTTCCTTTGTTTTTGGGATATTTCCCTGCTGAAGAAAAAAATAACCTGCGCTAAAATGAAGGTCCGGGGCTTCGGGATGAAACAGGCTTCCCCGTTTATACGCTTCGAAGGCAAGCTCAATACATTTTTCTTCTGCGTTGGTTTCACTTCGTTGATGATGCTGTTTTGCCTTATCCTCCATAACAAGTGCGAGATTTACAAAGGTACTTTCCTGATGAGGGGCAAAATTCACTAAGGACCGGAAAATTTCCTCAGCCAGTTCAAACTCCTGGTTTTTAGCCTTAATTATTCCTGTATGCATCATTTCAGCCACAATATTCGGTTGAATTTCTTCAATGAATCGGCGGAAATAGTCAATATGGGGGTGTTCCGGTTGATAGGCAAATAACTTCAGCATAGCCGCAACTATCATCTCCCAGGAAAGCGATTCAAGGAGTTGCTCGGAGCCGCGGGGCATTTCAACCGGAAGTGGAATCGAAGTATCAATTTCAAAATTGCCGATTTGTCGTTCTATATCATCGGGAAGAGAGATATAATTAATATTTTCAAGCGGGCTTGTATCCGCCGGCGGAAAGGGTATTTTCGGCTTTTCTTGAGAACTCATACTGTAATTCCTTCCGGAAAATTAATTTCCGGTTTTCATTTTCTTCTGTTTAAAATACTCGTTGAGAGTCATTTTGTATTCGATAGGTGTTTTTTCTTCTTCAAATTGAATGGCAATGGCAATCAAATCTTTTCGACCCTCGACGGGTTCGTTTCGGATGATTTTTCCGTTTATCTCAATCTGACCTTTCTCGACGGTTTCAATGTGAACGGCCGCTTCTTTTTCCAGTAAAAACTTTCCGACCCCCGCCAAAATAACCTTTGCCCCTGAAAATGAAAGGTCTCGTATAATGCAGGTTCGCGGGACGCCCTGGATATATACACTGGCGGATTTTGTTTTTATCCCCAGCTTTTTAACACTATCGGCATTAATATTTATCCGTTCTTCCTTGCGCTTTTGCGAGATTAGTTTTGCCTCAAAAATTTGTCCGAGTATCGCGATTAAATCGTCCGGCGGCCGCTGAGTGAAATCAAGAGAGATAAAATTTAAGCTCGGTTTTTCTGCATTGTACGGATTATAGCCGGTTACCCTTCCGGAGACAAAAAACATCAAAGGATCAATCTTGTCGCTTTCATGAAAGGCAAACCGCAGAGACACCAGGTTATTCGCCCCGCGAATCTGCTCATACATATCGGAGGACACATTCGCTATAACCTTTGCCGAGGTCATTGATACGCTGTAAATGATGCAAGGAAGTTGATAACCCACACATTTAAGAAAAATATGTTTTGGCTGCAAGCCTGTTGCCCTGATTATCTCTTTTGTAAAAGTGATTTCAGAATCTTTGAAGTTATCGAAGTAGTTGTTTATTTGTTGACTCGTCATTATAGGCATTGTTGTGACCTTTTACCTTCAATACATCAGGACAATAAAACCCGCAGTGCCGCTTGGGGGGAATCTCTTGAACTCTGTGGTTCAAGTGGGTTTCCGCATCAGAGCATCCTGTTCGACCGCGAACGGCCAAGCAATTCAACCCCGAAATCAGGAATCCCGTTTTATAAGTTTGACCCAAGAGATTTATGTCCCCTCCCGTACACTGCAGGCAACATTTCTTAATTAATCTATAGTACGATCGATGAGCTCAATCAAGTCCGTTGTGACCGATTCCGCTTCAACCGATTGTTGCTGCAGTTTTTGCAGTTCGTCTGTTGTTATTATACTTGAAATGATAGCCGTCCGTAAAGGATCACTTACCCCCATACTTCGGCGAATCTGCTCAAATCTTTTTTCGACCCTTTGCACTAATTGATATACATACTCCGGGTCTTCATTTGTTTTTATTGTGAAACTGGTACCGAGCAGATGTATACGTACGGGATCACCTTCCATTTTCTTAAAAAATGTCCAGCTCTCCCGTCTGGGAGTCATTCTTTTCGGCTGTGTCTTCAGAATTTGTGTCTTCAGAATCTTCCTGCTCTCCCTCTTCTTCAGTTTGAACTATTGAAGGGGAGGGAGAAGGAGGGTTTTCCTCATTTTCTTCCTCATTCTCTGATTCTGATGAGGCCTCTTCCGCAGGCACTGTTGATGGAGAGGGGGATTCCTCTAAATCGTCCTCAAGCCGGTTTAATTCATCAAGTGCGTTGGTGATTCCCTGCTCGATTTCTCCTTGATCTTGCTTGAAAGACTCTATGAGCCGCTCCAGTTCTGAAATTCGGTTCTCATAATGTTCAAGCTTAGATTTGAGCGATTGGTTCTCCTGCTTAAGAAGGCCTATACGCTCTACCGCGCTATGTACCTTCTTATCAAGAAGACGTATCTGCTCAATAGTTACCATATGTTATTCTCCCAGCGCTGCTTTGGCTTTACTTACAAGTTCGGAAAAGGCGGGCTTATCTTCAATTGCAAGATTCGACAGAGCTTTGCGGTTCAATGTAATATCCGCCTTTGCAAGACCGTTCATAAATCTTGAGTAGCTCATATCCTCAGCTCTACAGGCTGCAGAAATTCTGGTAACCCATAGCCGCCGAAAATCTCTTTTACGACGCTTACGGTCACGATATGCGTATTGTCCTGCTTTAGCGACCGCGTCTTTTGCAGTCCTAAAGTTTGTGCTTCGCCGACCCCAATAACCTTTTGCTTCATTGAGGATTTTTTTGCGCCGATCTTTTCGACGTGTTCCATCAGTTGCGCGTGGCATATCTATCTCCTTGTATCAATATTTCTGTGTATAACTGCCGGAGGGATTCTTTAAAACTTGTAAGGCAGCAGTTTTTTTACTTTCTTTTCCTCAGTCGGATGCAGAACTCCGGCCTTCCGCAGATTTCTTTTCCGCTTCGTACTTTTTTTGGTTAAAATGTGCCGAAGACCCATCTTCTTATATTTTACCTTACCGTTGGAGCTTACACGCAGCCTTTTCGCTGCTGATTTTCTGGTTTTCATTTTGGGCATACTCACAATCCTCGCTTATTATTGGAATTCTATTTCTTATAATCTTTATTTCTTGCTTTTTGGGCTAAGAATCATCGACATAAAGCGCCCCTCCATTTGGGGTTTTCTGTCGACATTGTATTTCGCATCGAGTTCATCAAGATTGGCGAGTATCTGCATAAGTACATCACGCCCGATTTCCGTGTGTGCCATCTCTCGGCCACGAAACCGAACCGTTACTTTAACCTTATTCCCGCCCTCCAAAAATTCACTCACATGCTTGGTCTTGAACTCAAGATCATGTTTTTCGATCTTTGGCTGCATTCTAATCTCTTTGAGCTTTAGTTGCTTTTGCTTCTTTTTTGCGTCTTTACGTTTTTTTTCAAGCTCAAACTTATATTTACCGTAATCAAGAATTTTGCATACAGGAGGATTTGCCTGCGGCGCTACTTCCACAAGGTCGGCACCTACTTCTTGAGCTATATCTATAGCCTCAGGCGTAGGCATAACGCCCCGTTGTTTACCCTCATGATCAATTACGCGAACTTCTCGTACCCGGATCTGCTTATTGATCCTTAAATCTTTTGCAGCCAATCTGCCTCCTTCTCAATAATTACAAAGTGGGTGTTAATATAGCATTCAGCTTGGAAAAGGTCAAATGGTCAAGGTACAGCAGAGGATAAAAATACCTCTTAATCAACTTAATTGCACTGAAGGGGCAAGGCTTTCGCATAGAATCGATGAATGAGCCTTTTGATTGAGAACTTGATTGAGAAAAAGTGGGTAATCATTGGGTAATCATTTTAAAAAAACTATGATATTATATAATATCATACAGATGATTATTCGCTGGGGAGTTGAAAAGTATGCCTGAGACCAACAATGTAGAGAACCTCTATTCTCTTGTAATAAATCATGTTACTTATCTTCATAATGTGTTTAAACAGTATGCGATTCTAGTGCATGATGAAGGGTTTCGGAAATTTCTCAACTCGATGGCAAGTCAAGAAGAGGCGAATGTAGAATTAATTAAGGAACATAAGAAGGATTTACACACATACCCGGCCCAAGTTTCTGGAATCCAAGGCCTCCTCTCAAGGATTGATGAACTTGCCATGCCGATAGAGGATCTTAAAAAATTCTCCCGGGTCGACTTCTTAAATTTTACACTTGAAATTGAAAATGCCACCGTGGATCTCTACAAAGGATGCGAGTCCCACTGTGCACATGAAGGTCTTTTAGAGTTTGTTCATAGTTTGTCCGAGGATGAGAAGAGGCATGCTGCCCTCATCAAGGATCGATTGGAGCTCGAACAACTGTGGTAATAAAGAGGAGCCTCGTTACTGAAAGTGCTCCAATCTGTTGTAGAGAGAATTCCTGTACCTGTTAACAAATAGTTGAACTAATACGTAGTTAGTGGTACTCTCAGGACGCTATGGTAGTTTTTTTAATTTTCTTTATACCCGCAGGAGCTTTGCTCTATCTTAAGTGCATGTATAGCGGATATTTCGACGGCGGAGAGATGTGGCATTCTCTTTTCCGCGGGATTGCCTCCTTCGCTATCTCCTCCATACCTCTCTTTATAATTGTACAGTTTTATCCAGTTGAGTACAGCACCGGCGCATTGTATACGCGGTTTTTATTCACCGATTTTGTACTATTTCTTATTGGAGCGCTGATCTCATATTTCCTTTGGGAGCAACGGAAAATACACGTGGTGTACGGAAAACCCCTGTTTGTAAGGGTTTTTTCTTTTTTTGCCGGCTATGCTGCTTTCATAGGACTTTTTCAAAGGGTAGTGCACCTGTCACGCTTTAATGCATATCAATTATTTGCATATCCCCTGCTGGTAGCCCTTGTTTTCTGGTATGCCTCGGTGTGTATATATTTTTACTGCATAACCTCCGGATGGATGAGATATTTGTGGGTGGTACTGATTACCGTCCCGGCATTACTATCGGCGGTGGTACCCCTGTTTCATATAACCGGGTATGTAGTATTTAGTTGGATAAGTGCTGTTTTAATCTTACTGTTCGGGAGTGGATCGGCAGTACTGCTTATCAAGTACCGAAGAGTTCCCTAACTGCAGCTGAAAAAAGAGGCTAAGAGCCTATCTATAAAATTCTAAGTATTTTTATTAGAGTAACTTAAAATTTCATTTTTTCCTTTTTTCGCCCTTGTGCAGAGGACTCTTACATAAAAATCCCGCGCCAATAAGAATGTTTTATTGTACTATCCTATTGCCGCGGGCTGTTGAAAATCCTTAGAAAATCCTTAGAAAATCGTTGCCGGTGCGCTTAGGCGCGCTTTTTTGCTTAGGCGTGTTTAGGCGTGTCCGGCGGAGCCCAGCACGTTGTTGTTCTTATGGGCGTACAGTACCTTCAGCGAATCACGCCCCGGACCTAAATATTTCCTGGGATCAAATTCCTCAGGCTTTTCGGCCATTACCTTGCGAATAGCCGCAGTCATTGCCAGACGGCCGTCGGAGTCGATATTGATTTTACATACCGCCGATTTACTTGCTTTTCTCAATTGTTCCTCAGGAATACCTACTGCGTCTTTCATAGCACCACCGTATTTATTGATGGTATTTACATATTCAATAGGAACTGAGGAAGAACCGTGTAGTACGATCGGAAAACCGGGAAGAATTTTTTCGATTTCTTCAAGAATATCAAAACGAAGAGGAGGCGGAATAAGAATCCCGTCCTCGTTTCGGGTGCACTGATCCGGGGTAAACTTGTTTGCGCCATGGCTGGTTCCAATCGAAATAGCCAAGCTGTCTACACCGGTTTTCTTTACAAAGTCTTCTACTTCTTCAGGCTGGGTGTAGTGTGATTTTTCGGCCACTACATCATCCTCGATACCGGCCAATACGCCAAGTTCGCCTTCAACCGTCACATAATCCTTCTGTGAGTGGGCATACTCAACTACTTTTTTTGTAAGCTCTACGTTTTCATCGTAGGAATGGTGCGAGCCGTCGATCATTACTGAGGAAAAACCGCTGTCGATACAGTCTTTACAAATTTCGAAAGAGTTGCCGTGGTCGAGGTGCAAAGAGATCGGAACTTCGTATCCCAGTTCTTTTGCATATTCAACCGCACCCTGTGCCATATGACGCAGCATTGTTTGGTTGGCATATTTTCGGGCACCCGCCGAAACCTGCAAAATAACAGGGGATTTTGTTTCAACACAGGCCTGGATAATAGCCTGCAGTTGCTCCATGTTGTTAAAATTGTATGCGGGAATGGCATAGCCGCCTTTCACGGCTTTCTGAAACATGTCTTTAGTATTGACAAGACCTAAACTTTTGTATGAGAACATACTCCTCTCCTTTCATTTTATATGTTACACTTTAACGATCTGTGTTGGAGGGGTCAAGATGTATATTGAATGTACTGGGAGCACCGAATAAGATATACCCGCGAAAATGGAAAACAAAATAAAGGAAGAACTCAAAACAGAAAATTCACGGAAAACGCATTATACACGGGAGGGCTCAAAAAGATTCCTGCCCATTGTTATACTTCTAGTCGGGTTGATCCTTTTCAGTTCAGCCTGGTATTGGTTTCAGCATCGGCAGGTAATTATCTGTACTGATTCGATCTGGAATGAAATATATCTTCAGCAGAATAAAAGGACCGAGCAGCTGAAAATAAATTTATGGAACGATTTTTATATTCCCGTCATTGAAATAGTGCCCCTTGAGAGCGCCGACCAAAGCTCAATAGAAAAAATATGCAGCCGGCGGACAGGATCTACTCTATTCTTTTCACCATATCTTTCATCACTAGTGGATACCGGTCAATTGGCGGAGAAATTTCCAAAAAAAGATTTTCTAGTGTGGGAAGGGTTTGCAGACAAAAAATCCGTATCCCCCCGGGTGAAGTATCTCTATATGGATCCTGAGGGGCTTGCATCCGTGTGTGCGGAAGCCCTGGAGGATGTTATTGCCCATCGGAAGACCCCCAATGGGGCCAAGGGGGCTACAATAGACGAGGCTACAAAAGACGGGGCTACAATAGACGAGGCTACAATAGACGAGGCCGCCGAGCCCACCGGCAGAATTAAGGTGGTCTGGAACAGTACAGGGATGTTTTCCCGCTCTGTAATAGAAAAACTACAGTCAAAATTGAAGAACAGTCTGCCGGAGCAAGAGTTTGAGGTGATCGATTTGTCAGATTCCTCCAAAAATTCCAGTACGAAGAGGGAGTCGCTGCAAGTCGCCCGACAGGATATACTTCTTCTCCTGGACGGAGAAGCCGAGCAGCTGCAGCAGATGCTGGACAGGATAGAAAGTAGGGGTGCCGAGGCCGTCGTGTTCGGAGAAGGAGCACTTAAAGGGTGGCCCGGCGGAGTTTCGGCTGAAATAGTTATTGATATAAAGAAAACCCTGGGCAATGCCCTGAAAGAGAGGCCTGGAAAACCGGAAGGGGAGAAGCCTTCACGGGCAGTGGAAAGGGAGACTGCAGTGGAAAGGGCGGCAGAGAGGGGTGAAGCCGGTCTGGAGACAGCGAAAAAGCCCTCTCTAAGGCGCTTTGCAATCCATTTATCAATAAGACGATAGATTATCCTCTCTTTGTTACGTCTTTTTAGAAAAAGATTTGACAAACATTTGGCGAAGAAATATAATTCGAAGTGCTTACGGTTGTGCATTCTTGTAAGTAAAAAGGAGTTT
>CAZDFY010000046.1:0-1128 GCA_964504785.1 uncultured Sediminispirochaeta sp.
ATCGACAAAGTCGGTGGATACATTGTCGGTGATACGGTGCTGGTAATTGGTCCGGGACCAATCGGGCTGATGACGGTGCAAATTGCAAAAGCCCTCGGTGCCGAAACTGTAATTCTTTCGGGAACCCGCGACAGCCGTCTGGAGCTGGGGAAAAGGCTGGGGGCCGATTACACAATCAATGTAAAAAATGAAGATGTGAAAGAGCGTGTAATGGAGATTACCGGCGGCTTAGGGGCAGATCTGGTTCTTGAAGGGTCAGGGGGAGATGCTGCGCTTCAGCAGTCCCTCGAATGCTGCCGCAAGGGCGGAAAAATCTGCATTCTTGCCTTTTATAAGCACCCGATAACCGCCGACATTTCCATCGCGGTAAAGAACGGAATGAATATCTACACTGTCCGAGGTGAAGGAAACCTCAGTGTAGGCAGGGCGCTTTCTCTGATGGCGCAAGGAAAGATCACCGGCAAGCCTTTACACACCCACAGCTTTCCTTTGGACCAGCTCAACAGCGGTTTTAAGACTTTTGTTGAGCGAATTGGCGGTGCGATGAAAGTAGTTATTCATCCGCAGGAGTAGAGAACCAACAAAAAGGCTTCCTTTGTAGGCAGCCATAAAAAGGGGTATTTGTATGTGTAAGAAATTTTTTATTCTGGCGATTTCACTGTGTATGTTAAGTATGGGATTTTCGACGGTTTTTGCTGGGGGACAGCAGGAAGGTGGTGCAGATGGGAGTGCTGATTATCCAACCAAGTCCGCACAGTTTCTAATTCCGTTTGGAGCGGGGGGCTCCTGTGATGTGCTTGGCCGAGCTTTGATAGATGGAGCGGATGAGAGCTTTGGAAAGCCCTTTGTACCTGTAAATAAGACTGGTGCCGGCGGCGGAGTGATGTATCAGACTCTTAAAAATAGTAAAGCCGACGGGTATACTATCGGATGGAATTCGACCTCAGTGCTCACTTCAACCAATATTGGAAATGTTCCCTTTCCCTACGATGAACTTGGATACGTCTGCCGCATAGGGTATACCTCCATGCCTATCGCAGTGCGGGCCGATGCGGAGTACGATACGATCGAAGAGTTTCTCGACTATGCGAAGAGCAACCCCGGCGAGATCAAGCTTGGCAATGCAGG